>NZ_AKJR01000062.1:0-52378 GCF_000282235.1 Pseudomonas sp. GM24
ACCACTTCCAGCACAGCGACAAAGGACACCTGCTGGTGTTCGGCGACGACCAGACCGTGTTCCCCGATCTCGGCCAGCCGACCGCGTACGTGCAGGGCAGCGGCATGGTCGCCGAAGAACCGGTGATCAAAGGCTTCAAACTGCGCCTGGAAACCCGCACCAGCCGCACCACACGCCGCGACTACGACTTCGAAAAACCGCGCCTGCAAATGGAAGCGGCCTACAAACCGGACGGCGAGAGCACCGAGCCGGATCTCGAAGACTACGACTACCCCGGCCGCTTCATCGACCGCGCGCGCGGCAAGTTCCTCAGCCAGCGCGCCCTCGAACGCCACCGCGCCGACTACCGCCAGGCCGAAGGTCGCGGCGACCAGACCAAACTGGTCAGCGGCCACTTCATGGCCATGTCCGACCACCCGCGCAGCGAGTGGAACGACCTGTGGCTGCTCACCGAACTCTTCCACGAAGGCAAACAGCCGCAAGTCCTCGAAGAAGGCGTGACCAGCGACACCACCGACAACAAGGACGACTTCCACCAGGGCTACCGCAACACCTTCCTCGCCACCCCGTGGGACGTGTTCTACCGCCCGGCGCTCGAACACCCGAAACCGCGCGTCCTCGGCAGCCAGACCGCCGTCGTCACCGGCCCCGCAGGCGAAGAAATCCACTGCGACCAATACGGCCGCATCAAAGTGCAATTCCACTGGGACCGCGAAGGCCTGGCCGACGACAAAACCAGCTGCTGGCTGCGCGTCTCCAGCTCCTGGGCCGGCGACCGTTACGGTGCGATCAGCATCCCGCGCATCGGCATGGAAGTCCTCGTCACCTTCCTCGAAGGCGACCCCGACCAACCGCTGGTGACCGGCTGCCTGTACCACAAGGAAAACCCGGTGCCGTACGCCTTGCCGGCGAACAAGACTCGCAGCGTGTTCAAGACGCTTAGCTCACCGGGTGGCGGTGGGTACAACGAACTGCGTATTGAAGACAAGAAAGGTGCGGAGCAGATCTACATTCATGCGCAGCGCGACTGGGATGAGAACGTTGAGCACGATCAGAAGATTCGGGTCGGGAATGAGCGTCATGACACGGTGGTTAAGAACACCTACACCGAGCTGAAGGCTGAAGAACACCGCACGACGATTTCCGACCGCAAGATTGAAGCGAAGCTGGATGATCACCTGACGGTTGGGCAGAACCAGCATGTGAAGCTGGGGACTGCGCAGCTCACCAGCGTGGGGAAAGAGATTCATCTCAAGGCTGGGGACAAGATCGTTATTGAGGCGGGAACGGAGCTGACCATCCTTGGGGGTGGGAGCTTTATCAAGCTCGATGGCGGTGGTGTGACGGTGGTTGGGCCAGTGATCAAGATCAATGCCGGTGGCTCGGCTGGCTCCGGCACAGGGATCGGGATTAAACCGCCGGTGCTGCCGGGGGCGGCGGATAAGGATAAGGCGGGGAGTTTGATGGATCAGGCGTTGTTGAATGCACCGCCTGAGAAGGTTAAGCCGAAGGCTTTTTTTGTGTTTTCTGAGTAAAAGACATGAATCGTGCTTTTAAGAAAAAATTGATTATGGGAATGCCAACTGCATCTGTCCCGGTTAGCATGTTTTTTGGTCGAGCTAAAGTGCTATTGAAAATGACAACTTTAACTGCGAAGTCATCAAGTCCGATGGTCGCCAAACAGGAATGGGTTGAGTCAAAGAGCTCGACTGTAAGCTTGCAGGAAGCAAAGAATGACTGACTCCTCGACCCAAAGCACAACTCCGGAAATAATCGTTCCGACGATTAAGTTTGAGTTTCCCATAAGAAAGTCCGATGGGAAGCAGTTTAAAGATGCCGAAGAGATTTATCAGGCTATCGGAACTGAGACGTCAGGGCACTATTTACTGGGAAATAACAGATTCTGGCATGGTGGAATCCATATTAGTGACCTAAGTGCGCCTCAATGTGTACTACAGGAACCTGTGCGTTGTATTGCTGATGGTGAAGTTGTCGCTTATCGCTTGAGCAAGGATTACTTGACATCAACCTTCGGTGAGGGCGAGGGCTCTAAGTCTCTGAAGTATACTAATTCTTTCTGTTTGGTGCGTCACGAATATCATTCACCACCAAATACCGAAGAAGGCGCGAATAAAGGTAAACAGAACAAGCTGACATTTTACAGCTTGTACATGCATTTATTACCGTTTGATCGGTATCCATTGTCACCAGAAGAAGCGCCTAATCAAAGAATCAAAATGATCGCCGGTGGTTTTACTGCGCGTAGCGACGCTAAGGGTGAACCTGGTTGCCATACTTATGGAGCAATCGCTGCAGGCACAGAGTTTGAGATTCTCGAAAAAAAGGGAACAGTTGAGGTTTATGCCAAGGGCAAAATTCTTAAGGGAAGTGTGGCAGGCCGCTCTGTGGGTCAGGAGGCTTGGTTTGCCTACAAAAAAAATGGTGAGGTATATCCTCGAACAACAACTGGTGGCGCCATTGCAGGACCAAGTTGGTTCGAAGTTTTACCTCCGCAGCGAGAAAAACCGAATTATTGGCACGGCAAAGTAAAGGCGACAGTAGGGCCACAACCTTTACCGATATACAGCGCTCCGGCAATACAAGCCAACGGGCAAAATGCGGGGCCACCAGTTGGCTCTATAGCATTGGTAGCTACAAGTGTTGTTACTTTCGACAGCGAAAAAGTTGTCAACCTGAATATCGCTGGAGAGACTAGGCGCATGGCCGAATGCACGCTAATTAGCGGCGGCCCCGGAGGGGGCGGAGCGGTGCCGCCAACGTTTTGGGCTTGCGTCGAAAATGAGCTTCCATCGCCAGCGATGCGGTGGGATACAGTGACTCCCGTTGATGAGGCTTTTGAGAAAGTCGTCATTACCAGTATCGGTATCAAGGCAGGAAATCCTATTGGTTACTTAGGCCTGATGGAAAATCTTCTTGATGAGAGCGGTGAGGCAACTCGCAAGCACCAGGTTCATATCGAGGTCTTTACAACAGATCAAAAATTGGAAGAGTTTTTACAAAATCCAGCTGGGTTGGCCACTGGGAAGAAATTTTTGCGATTGTCCGCAAATAAAACTTTGTTAAAAAAGCCTCCCCAGACGGGAGTTGTGGAGTTGGTTTCGGACCATGCCATTGAACTGAGTAAAGTTCCAATATTCAAAAATCCAGATGAATGGTATGAGCCAAAGGTTGAAGAGGATGGCCAAAGTAAAACAGGCCTAATCGCAAAAGGCGAAGCGGAGATAATCTCTCAGCACGATTGGGAAAAGCTTGGCTTTCGGATTGTAAAGGAGTCGAGTGCTGTCGCAGATGGCTTCCTTGATCCAGATGATATGCCAGAATTTTTTAAAGGCCTATACAGTGACCTAGATAGGCTTGGAAACGCAGACGGGAAAGTTACACCAGAGGATTTTCCTAAGGCATTGCAAAATGCTGAGCTTAGGTCTCATTGGTCAAAGCTTATTGCCTATCATCCAACTGAGTGGAAGGACACGTCCAGCGAAGCGAAGTGGGGTAGATTGCCGCAGATTTTGGAAGGCTCACCAAAGACGCTCGCCCATGAGAAGACACGTATCGATAAATTGGTGTTCTGGAGTGAACTGTCTGGTAAGGCAGAGGTTCCTGCTGATGGACTTGTTTGGCATTTTCATCCGATAGAGTTTATTGAATATATCAAGGTGAAGCCAAAGTTTGAGTTTACTTTGGATATGATGAAAAAGATCTACCCCGGACTTGGCCCGTCGAAATATGTAGACCTTCAGGCGATAGCTGACGAACTCAACGCTAATATTGATTTCTTTAAGCTTGATACACCACTGCGCAGGAGTCATTTTTTTGCACAGGTAATGCAAGAGACAGGACCCACACTAAGTGTGGAAGAAAGCTTCTTGTGGAAGGCTACTTCTCTAATAGCTACGTTCTCGTACTTTTCGAATAATCCTAGTGCGGCACATGCCCTCGGTTATCAGACTGTTAAACCGATAAAGGCCGATGGGACTTCGGTGACGCAAGCGGATTATGTAGAAGTCGCTAATCGAGCATATGGCGGCCGAGCGCAGTTAGGGAATGGAGATTATGCAACTGGTGATGGTTGGAAATTTCGCGGGCGGGGACTGAAGCAGTTAACGGGAAGAGTAAACTATAGAGACTTTACAACATGGTATCGAAGTAATTTAAGCAGGTGGCCAAATGAGGATCACGATTTTATAGAGACCCCAGATTTGTTAGTTCAAATGAAGTATGCGGTTCGTTCGGCAGGCTATTTTTGGGTAGACCATAACTTGCACATAAGGGCAGATGCAGGGCCAACGGAAGCGGCGGTGGATTCAATTACAGATATTGTAAACTATAATACAAATAGTCGCGTAGCAAGAAAGGAGAATTTTAAAAAAATATGGGAAGGAGAATATTTCAAATGAACAAATTCTTGCATGTTGATGTGCAGATAAGAAAGTTTTTAAGAGTTTTTCTTGTGGTTTATGTGTTTGGTTGTTTTGTATCTGCAGCATTTGCAGAAGAAGAGCAGGACGCGGAGGATGTTACTCTTTGTAGTGCTCAGGAAGATATCTATTTCAGCTGCCCGCTTCCGGCTGGGAAAATTGTTTCCGTATGTGCATCAGGTAATGTTAATCCGAACTCCGGTTATGTGCAGTATAGGTATGGTGTACCTGGAAAAATAGAGCTTCTATATCCACAAAGTAAAGTTCCTCCCAAAGGCCGTTTTTATGTAGTTAATGCCTCTGAAGGTAGCGTGAGTTTGAATATAATAAAATTTTATAATGGAAGGTATACATATCTTGTTTCGCAGGCATATAGAAGTTTTTTAACTGTTCTAAAAGATGGAGAGCTTATTTCTAGAAAGTCTTGTGAGAGAGGAAGCTACTCATTCATAAATCGAAAGGCGTTAAAGGGTCTTGAGTCGCTCCCGAAAAGTGCTGAAGATTTTAAGTGAGATTTCGTGACGGGATAAAGTGAGAGAAACGAATAAAAGGGACGGATTTATTTATTAAGGAAAAGGGACGCAAGGAAAAGGGACGGATTTATTTTTTAGTCCGTCCCACAGGTACCTCTTACGTATTCACTGTCTGCCTCACCGCTATCAATTCTTACAAATGGTCCAAAGCGCGTTCCACCATAATTTGTGCACCATCGGCAATTCGGACAAGGGCCACCGCTACGGAGCGGTTCGAGCCTTCGATGTCGTCCGCTAGTTTTGCGGCGATGGCGCTGATGGACAGCATGTCTTGACTGTGAGAGGGGACGGATTTATTTGTTGCGCCAAAATTCTTTGATTTTGAGGCGGAGCGTAAACGTATCCGTTTCGATGGTGGGAAAATTTCTTCGATGGCTGATTCAATGAAAAATATATATTTGCTCCCTTGCTTTTTATCGTTAACCTTTTTGCTATTCAGTTCGGTCGCATTTTCTGCGAGTTTCGACTGTGGCAAAGCTTCGACGGAAGTAGAGAGGAAAATTTGTAGTTCTCCTTCTTTGTCCGCAATGGACGAAAAGCTCAGTGAGGTCTTCAAACCGATAAAAAATCGGCGAGCTTTACAAATAATCGAAAGTGAATGGCTTGAGTCAGAGCGTAACTCTTGTGAGTCAGTGGAGTGTTTAGAGGACTCTTATGTTCGGCAGATACGCTTTCTGTTGCCGGTTCCTATTGCGCCTAGGCCAAATCAGAAAGATATTAAGTTAATGTTGGGTGATAAGCCGTACACACAGTTTGAGCGCTCATGGAAGGTCATTGATTTAGCATGGCTTCCCAATGAAAAAGGGGCTGTCGAACGATTTGTGATCTCCGCAGAAATAATTTCAGGCATGTTGCATGTCATCGTGTTTGAAGGGCATTTTGATGCGGCGATGATTGCGTACCGGGGTAATCTATATGAGTACGTTGATCGCAACGACAGGCCGGTATTGCACACGATTGCGAAAGATATCGGTTTTGATGGTGCTCTGAGTTTGGGTTCAAACGACGAAGGGAAAAGGTTTGCGGGAATCTTTGATGGGGCGTTTTACTATCGACAGCAACTCTCTAAGAATCAGCTGCGGGGGATGGTTTATAAGCTCGGTTCAAAATCTCCGCCATTGGAAAGCAGTTTGCTGTTCCAGCAGTGGCCAAATACTGATGAAAATGCTGTTAGTGGTTTGACATTCGGTTGGGGTGGTGAGTATGGAAAATTGCAAGCGTACTACTCGCACACCTCAGGGTATGAAACGATAGCGCAGGCTGGTCGGCCCGAGGCCGGTTGGAATATATATGCTCCGATTTGGAGCAAGTCACGGCCGACGTTTTATTTCAAGAATGGTGATGAAACTATTTGGCGTGCCAATGTTGCGGATAAGACGTTAACAAAAATTGCGAAGGCTAGTGATGAAGGAATGATCCAAAATCCTACCCCTGTCGATATTAATGGGCGCGAAGCAGTCGTTTATCTGAATGGATCTACTCTGAAAATGGCTATCTCCCTTGAAGAATAAGCACGACTTAAAAATACACTTTCGCAAGATATTGTTGGAATTTGCCTTGAGTAAATATCTTATTCCGGTGCTGCCCGCCGTGCTGATTGGTGGTTTATCTCTGTTGGGGGGACATGCATTTGCTGACGATGCATGTGTCGATATCACTACGAACTCTCAGAGGGAAAGATGTTCTGTGAGTGCCAAGGTTGCTGCAGATAAGCAGTTGAATACCAGTTATCAAGAACTGATGGTTCGGCTCGAAGGTGGATATCAGACCGATCCAGTTCTTGCGGCGAGCCAAAAGGCAACGGTTCAGGAGGCTCAGCGCGCCTGGATCAAACTGCGCGATACCGATTGCCAGGTCGATGCGTTGGAGACGGAACCGGACTCTTCGGCGCATGTGGCAGCGGTGAACAATTGCATCGCCAGTATGAGTCGTGACCGTTCAGTGTTTTTGGACAATATCGCGTCCGATACCGGGAGTGGCCCGACATTTGGACGTGGCTCGTGCCCTACGCAAGACTTTGGACAGTTTCTTCCAGCATTCTCCGCTAATGCCGAATCGCAGAAGCGACTAACTGCGCAGGCCGTGAAGCTGCTGGTATTAAAGGGGACGTCGGATATAGGGCGGATTGTGACCTACGTTACTGCGGAGGTGGGACGCGATATGGCGTTTCCCTTAATGGTGGCCGTGCCCGATGGGAAAGTGGAAGGAATAGAGATCGAGAAGGTGGATGACCGCCACGTTAACGTTGTGGATAAACGCGCCGGCAACAGCAATATCAAGATTTTCAACTTTTCGCGGAAGTCATGCTGGACGCTTGATGGGGTTGAGGACTGGTCGATTCCTGATAAAGAGCTTTCTGTAGCCAGTACGCGGAAAATGAGTCGTGCGGAGAATTTCTGTTGGCAGCGCGGACAAGGATTTGCTGGCTTGGGCGGCCTTGAGCAATACCGACTGACAGGAGAACTTTTTGAGGCGACTTTGGAAAATTACCTGTGCGCGGCCGCTTCAGGCGATCCTATATCTAGTTCGGCTGCGGCCGGGCTAAGTCTGTCGGGTATGGCCCCGCAATTGGAATACGGCAAAGTTGAGGCTCTTTTCAAGGCAGCAGCCGTTGATTCGCCGAGCGGTGCTGAGTCGTTGGCTGGCTTCTATTGTTTTGGCAATGAATTGGCCGGTTCAGGACCCTGCCAGCGCCCGCTGGACGTTGAAAAAGAGTTGATTCGTGCTACCACCATGGGATCAACGCATGCATTCGTTTCGTTAGGCGATTATTGGAAAAGCGGCGATCTAGGAAAGAAAGATACTCCTCGCGCCTTGGCCTGTTATCAGCTTGCTGCCGACAAAGGTAACGACTCGGGCATCAATGCGATTAAGCGACTTCAGTCCGAAGTGGCCGAACCGATAGTGGCCAGCAGCTGCTTTTAGTGCGGTTAAGTGAAGAAGGGCGTTTACAGCGCCCGGCGCCTTTTCACCTCGATGTGATCAAACGCGTTCCGCCATCATGGCTAACGCGTTTTCATATGCGCTGAGCCAGAATCCGCAGCGCTTAAACGTTTAATACTTGAGCATCTGACGACTGCGATTTTCCTTTAAACTCCCCACCCCAAGGAATGCGCTCAGGACACGGAATGCCAGCCACCACGATCTCGCTTCGCCCCGCGCTAGTGCTCTGGCTATACGCCGCCGCAATCGTGCACATTCTCGCCGGTCTCACCCTGACCTGGGCCGGGCATTCCGGTTTACTCGACGGCTATCTTGAAGTTCTCGAACTCGCATTCTGGGGCGCCGATGCGGTACCTGCGGCCGGCCACGAACAACAAGTCTGGTGGCTCGCGCTGTTCGGCGCGACGCTGCAAAGTTATTCGCTGTACATGCTCGCGCTGGTGCACTTGGGCAATCGCTTGAAAACCCCGGCAGTCTGGGGCTGGTTGAGCGCCGGCATCCTGTTATGGGCGCCGCAGGACATGTGGCTCTCAGCGCAACAACAGGTCTGGTCGCACCTGTGGCTCGATGGTTTTGCGTTGCTGGTGCTATTGCCGCCGCTGGTTTGGTTGTATCGGCACGACCGCCGAAAATCGCCACCAGAAAAGATGCCGAGTCAGTCCAACCCGTTTGCCGGCAGCGCTTTCAAACGCGTGCTGATCACCGGCGGTACCGGGTTCATCGGCGAAGCCTTGGTCAATCAATTACTCGACGCCGGCCACTCGGTCAGCGTACTGACGCGCGATCCGTTGAGCGCGGCCAATATATTCAACGGCCGCGTCCGCTGTGTGCATTCGTTCAGCGAACTCAGCCACGACGAAGCCTTCGACGTACTGATCAATCTCGCCGGCGCCCCAGTCGCCGGCCCACGCTGGACTCCCAAGCGTCAGGCGCAACTGCTCGCCAGCCGAGTCGGCACCACCGAAGCGTTGATGACCTGGTTGAAGAACGCCAAGCACAAACCAACGCTGTGGATTCAAGCCTCGGCCATCGGCTTCTACGGCGTGCGCGATGCCGGCGAAAGCCTCGACGAACACGCCAGCAAGGGCGACGGCTTCATGGCCGAACTCTGCGCGCGTTGGGAAGCCGCCGCGCAACCGGCCACCCAGTTTGGCGTGCGTCAGGTGGTGCTGCGTCTCGGCGTGGTCTTCGGTCCGGGTGGTGCGTTGTCGCCATTGCTGCTGCCGTTCCGCCTGGGTTTCGGAGGGCGTATGGGCGACGGTCGGCAGATCATGAGCTGGGTGCATCGCGACGATGTGCTTCAGGTGATCGCGCGGGCTTTCAACGACGACACTCTGCGCGGCACCTACAACATGGTCGCGCCCGAAACGGTCAGTCAGGCAGCGTTCTCCGAGCAGGCCGGCAAGGTCCTCAAGCGCCCGGTGTGGTTCCACATTCCCGCCGCGCCAGTGCGTGCATTGGCAGGGGAAATGGCTCAGTTGTTCTTCGACGGTCAGCGCGTGGTGCCGCAGCGTTTGACTGAAGCTGGGTACTCATTCCGTTTTCCAACCCTCGACGCCGCTCTGCGCGATCTGACCTGAGGATCGTCCATGAGCAAGCCGTTGATGTACCTGCTGGCCGGCAACGGCAGCGCTGCCGATTGGTGGGATGACGCGCTGCCGCACTTCCAGCGCTACGACGTGGTGCCGCTGGAGTTGCCGGGCTTCGGCGCGAATCCGCAGCCGCCTTGCGAGGATCTGGCGGACTACGCGCAGACCTTGTTGGCGATGACGCAGAAGGGCAGCGCGATCATGGCAGTCGGGGTCAATGCGTTGCTTGTATTGCATGCGTTGCAGCATCGGCCCGGACACTTTTCCCGCAGCGTTTTGTTGGCGCCGGTCGGTGCGTTTTTGTGGCAGCGTCGATTGCCGGCGCTGATGTCGCCGCTGCCGATCCGCAAGACCATTCACTGGCTACTGTCGAACAAACCCACGCTGTTCGCGCGCAAGTTTTCCAACCAGACCTGGACGCCCGCGCAGTACCAGCGCATGGGCGCCGGCTATGCGCGCTGCCGTGCGTTTGTGCCGCACTGGGATCTGATTCGCGCCGATACCGCGTTGCCGCTGCTGGAGTGGATCACCGATCCGGTCGAGCTGGTCTGGGGCGATCAGGACGCGGTGCTCGGCATCGAGCAAGCGGCGGCGTGGTCGGCGATTCTCGCCCGCGCAGATCTGACCATCAGCCTCAAATCTGGTTGGGGTCATTACCCGTGGATCGACTCGCCCGCGCAGTTCGTGCAGTGGCTGGAGTCGGGCGAGCGCGGGTTTGTCGCGCATACCAAGGGCGGGCGTTTGCGCTTGGCTGAACTGGCGCGGCAAGCGGTGCCGGCAGCGCTGACGCTCAACGATTGCAGCGATCCGCGCCTGCCGGCATTTCTCGCCGCCCAACCTGATGTGACCTGGGCGGTGCGCTCCTCCAGTTACGGCGAGGATCAGGCCGACTCGGCGAATGCCGGTTTGAGCACCACCTATCTGCGCGAGCCGTCCGCCAATGTGCCGAAACGCATTGCCGAACTGACGGCCGAAGGCGTCGAGGAAGTGGTGGTGCAGCGCTTCATCACCCCGGTAGTTTCCGGGATCGCCTTCGTGCGGCATCTGTCGGTGGAGCTGGAGTGGGTTGAAGGTCATCTCGAATCGCTCGCCGACGGTCACGTCAGCCCCTCACGGGCAACGCTTTCGCGGCTCGGCGATGCGTGGCGCAGCGGCACGTTCACACCGGCCCACGGCTTGACCGAAGACCTGCTCTGGCACTTTCTGCAAGACGTGCTGCGCGTGTTCCACTACGTATCCGGCGACGTCGAATGGGCCTGGGACGGTGCGCAACTGTGGCTGCTGCAATACCGGCCGATCAGCGACTACGGCTGGCGCCGGCACCTGACTGCCGCCAACATCGCCGAGATCCTGCCGCCGCAACCGAGCGTGCTGGTGGAATACGCCCAGCGCCGAGCAGCCGCGAGTATTCCGGCGATCATGGCGCGTTGGGATGCGCGGGTGTTGCAGGACAACGAGCCGTTCACCGCAGTGTTCGGCGGCGCGTCCTACATCAACAATGATTTGTTCCTCGCCCGGTTGGCCGACTGGGGCATCAGCGCCGATAACTACGCTGGTGAAGTTGGCGGCGCGACGCCACATCTGCCGTGGCAACCGCTGAAGATGCTGCGTTCGTTGCCGCTGTTTTTGCGTATGCAACGCAAGGCTCGCGGCCATTTGCTGAATCTTGAAAACGGCTTGCAGCGCTTCGATCGGGAACTGGCCGAACTCGTCGCCCAAGCTGCCGATGGTCAGCAATTGGCGGACTGGTTCACCCGGTTTTACGTGTTCGTAGTGCAAGGCAATCTGTGCATCGCCACAGCGCTGGCGAGCAGCGGCGGTGACTGGCTGGGCCGCCCGCCGACCGCTTACGACAACCTTGAAAACAGTCCGCATCGATTGCCGTGGGAAACCGATCCTGCTACGCCTCGGCCCGCGTCGAGCGATCTGCCGCTGCAGCCATTCCCGCAATGGCCAGGGCTGATCCGTCTCGCGCATTCGAGCGGCCTGCCGGGCTTGCGCGGCTACTACCTGCAAGTACGCGAGTGGTATCGCGACAACCTCATGCGCATCTTCTTCCGTCTGCACCACGCCATGCCACTGTCGGATCGCGAACATTGGTTTGCACCGCACCCCGATGTGCGCACCCGCGATGGCAGCTTTTGGCAGGACGGTCGCGAAGGTGCGGAGCAGGCGACCGGGTTCATGATTTATCCGGGGCAGGTGCAAGGCATCCTCGGCGCCGACATCCTGCTCGAAGACACCCTCGATCCGGGGCGGCACGCGCATTACCAGACGGCGCGGGCAGTGATTGCGCGGATGGGCGGACGCTTGTCGCATGGCTCGACGTTGTTGCGGGAATTGCGCAAGCCGTCGGCGGTGATGCCGCAGGTGGATCCGGCGTGGGTGGGGTGTGAGGTGTTGTATCGGGATGGTGAGTTGGAACTGATGAATTCGAAGGATAGGAAGTGAAACTACGATACCTCCGCGAATTGATCTTTGGTCTGGTCGCGTTTTTACAGGTGGATTATGTGACTGCCGCAGGTCCTGTATTGGTCGGTAACGAGCCCGGCCAGTCGCCGGTTGCGCAAGGCCCGACCGAGACAGTTGTAGACATGGGGTCGTGTCGGTTCTCCATGCCGCTGCTGCAGAACCAATGGCTGAAGTTCGACGATTTCTATTCGGTATTTATCGCAGCCAAACAACTGCCCAAACCGTCAAGCGCCCCCAGCTTGTGGCAAGCGCAGACGTCGAGTGGTGCCGACTGGCACTTCGATAAACATGGCGACCTGAGCCTGCCGTGGTTTGGTTTGATGTGTGAAAACTCGGAGTACTTTTCGCTTCTCACCGACTGGAAACCCCCGGTAGAAGATGCGTTTGCGGTGCAAGTCCTGCGTGACGACAACGACCGCAGGTGTCCGGCGACCCTTACCGATCAGGGCTGGCTGCCCAACTCTCTGGCGGGTCGTGCGAATACCTACACCTTCGAACAATGGGGTGGGGAGAACTCTTCGGGTTTTATCTTCGGTTTCCACGACAAGTCACGACGGCACATTACCCGCATCGCTTTTTGCCTGCTGAGGGGTAAAGACGTGCTGATTGGCTCGGCGGAATCGGGTTCATCCGCCCCGCTGGCGATCAGCAACGAAGAGTTCGAGAAAATCAGGAAAGCGGTGCGCGGCATTGCCTTCAAATGAACACACCCAAAATGCATTGCCTCGATGGAGTTACAGCGTGAAAGGATTTTCGGTTCTTCTCGGCAGCTTGGTATTGGCTGCCGCGTCCATCGCATTCGCTGCCGATCCAACCTTCAAGGATTACACCGTCACGCCAGTTTTCACCGGCCCCAACCATAAGCTGGTGCCGCAAGAAAACAGCAGCCCAATGATGGATCAGGCACGGGTGCAAGCCCTGAAAGGCAAGGTCAACTTCGCCGGCCATTACATCCTGCACAGGCTCGGCTGTGGCGGCAGCGCCATTTGCGGCGAAGTGCTGGACGCTCAGACTGGGGAAGTCGTTGGCGGTCTACCGAATGCTTACGACGGCAGCACGTTCGGCATGGTTTACCAGCCCGACAGCAGCTTGATTATCGTGTCCGGCATCACGCTCGACGGCGAAGAAGATGCCCAAGGGAATGCTTTGGAAAGTGGTAACCGGGATCGTTACTACGAGTTTGTGAACAATGAGTTTCGGCTGCTGAGCATGACCGACGTGGAATCGTCGCCGATGGATGAGGAGTGAGTGGATGAACCGTCTTCTCGCGGGCAGCCTTAAGTGGTTGATGATTGTCATGAGCCTGACAGCTTCAGCCAATGCCTTGTCTGAAAATATTCAGATCGTGGGGGTTGGCGGGCACTTAGTGACATTGAAGGACAAGACATGGGGCAGGCCTGCTGCGGAGGCGGCGGTTGCCTCGTTTACCGCCAATGGAAAAACGTTTCCCCTCTATGTACCCGCGGTGGGTACTGAAACGCATGAGGCTTGGTTAAGTCCCGACAAGAAAACATTGCTCCTCCTTCAGACTCTGTATGGCGTTGTCATTGGCCAGGAGGGTGAAGAAATCCCAACAGAGGAAACTGGTTGCGGGGTCATTTCGATGGAGACCGGTTGCGTGCTCAGTCAGCCTGCAGCCAGGTTTTGCTACGGCAAGTGGGAGGGCAATCGGTGGACTTCCGGGGAAGAGGATGCGCCTGACCTCGTCATGCAGACGCCGTCTCCAAAGGACTTATTGAAGCAGGTCTCAAATATTGAGATGCCACAATCTCGCGTGGAAGAACTCGCATTCAATCTTCGCACTATAAGTCCAGAGTCCTATATGGCTTGTCACCCACCGTCGCGCAATGTTCAAGCGTTCAACGACCTGGCTTTCTACTTGGCCGAGGGCGGTAGAGATGAGCTGGCGCTGAAGTTTTATCGCGGCGTTGAGGCCGTTGGTAAACGCACGGTACTGATGTTGAACATCGCTGATTCACTCTGGCGCCTCGATCGCAAAGATGAAGCGCAGCGCTATTACAGCCAGTACCGCGACGCGATGAGCGCCGACGGCAAGACGCAGAAAATACCTCAACGTGTCGTTGAGCGATCCGCCATTCAGGGAATGAAAAATTGAACATGTTTGTGCGTTTTATCGCGTTGTCCTTTGGATGCCTGTTTGCCTCCTGCGCGATGGCCGAGGACGACTGCAAAGAAATCACCGTGAGCGCCCAGGTCGATCGGTGTGTGGAGGCAGCTCGCAAAGAAGCCGACACACAACTCAATGCCAGCTACAAGAAGCTGATGGGACGGTTTGAGGCTCAACAACGGCGCGACCCTGAGCAGGGTAAGGCGCTGGTCGCAATGGCCAGAGAATCCCAGCGCGCCTGGATCAAGCTACGCGACACCACCTGCCCGCTTGAAGCCACGGAAATCGAGCCTGGGGTGGCAGCGCATGTCACAACGGTTAACAACTGCATGGCCAGACTGAGTCTGGAACGTGCGGCTTACCTGGACACAATCGTCGCTGATGAGCCGGGTAATGTGGTCGATCTCAACAAGGTGTACCTGTCCGGCTCCCTGCGCTTCGGCGATGTCGTGGCACGTTATGTCAGCACCTTTGGCAGCCCATGCCTGACGGTCCAGATACTGGCGCCCAACGGCGGTTGGAGGGTGCTGTCCTCCAAGCGGTTTTGCAGTTTTGACGGCAAATCGTTTTGGAATGGTTATGCCAGTGCATTGTTTGAGGATCATGCATTTGCTGCCGATGGTTTACACCTGACGCTCAGCTTGTTCGAGCTTCGTGGGGAAGGAGAGAAGCGGCTCGCTTGTGTGATACCGATCCAGAATGAGCGAATTAAAGAACTGAAGTGCGGCGCGCCTGAACCCGGTGCCTAATCGGACAAGCTCTATTGGGGTGTATTTGGACATCATTTGATTGAATCAAGGATTGAAGAAAGTGAAACGCGTATTGCAGAGCGTTCTCTGCGCTCTAACTTGTTGTGTCGCTGTACCGGGTTCTCCCGCGCTTGCTGCGCCCCAAGTCCTGAAGGAAATTCCGGCTAGCTTGCTGGGTGATGTATCACGGCAAAACGTATTTGTTCTGGAAGGAGATGCGGACGAGGCCTCCAACCGGTTATTGATTGCGCCGATGCAGGCACGTAACGAGGACATATTGCTCGATACGTCGAAGGCGCTGCCTCTGATCAAGAGTCAGTACTCGTCTGCGCTTCAGGGTGTCTTCAGCGTCCATGTACTCAAAGGTCGCCCTGGCGTCATGACTGTCATTGATCCGCAGGCTGAGGAAGCTGTGGTCAAGCAGCCGTTCGTTGAGGCTGGGGATTACATCGCGCTGGTAACCAGCGAGGAAGATAACGCGGTTTACAACTTCAACCTGTTGTTCGCCTTCAACAGAGGTTCAAAGCAGTTTGAGCTGAAAGCTCTGCTGGAAGTGGCGAACAACGACTCCTGTGACCGGTCGCTTGTCAGCGTAGTGGAGTTGCCGGTGCAGACGTTGGGCCCAATCACCCTGGCCTCTTTCGATGGGCGTGAGGCGCTGCAGAAGCTGCAGGTTGCTCGTACTGGCAGTATTAAGGGCGTGAGAAAGAAACTGATGACCGTCGATTCGGCTGATTTGCTGGATATGGCGCTGGCAGCCTACCGAAAGGGTGATGACTCTTCCTTCAAGGATACGATGAGCTACGCGTTGATGGGCGGTGGCTCGCATGACACTTGTCCCCCGGATAGCTATATCGCCGCAAAGTACTACTACCCGCAGCGTCCCGGCTGGTCCAACGACCTCGGTTTTCTCCTGGGCGAGGCGGGTTACTACGCTGAGTCCATTGAACTGTTGAATGCGGTAATTGCACACAACCCAGAGCGGACGGTGGCTTACCTGAATCTCGCAGATAGCTATTGGGCTATGAACGATAAAGAGCGAGCGGTGCCGGCGTACAAGCAATATGCATCGCGTATGTCGGAAGCGGGAAAGGTGTCGAAGATTCCTGCGCGGGTAGCTGAGCGCAGTGTTGGCGGATCCGGATCATGATCAAACTCAAGACGTTCTTTGAGCTGATCGTGGGTGTTTTTTTGGCTGCTTCGCTGGTTCCAGCGCATGCGCAGGAAGCCTGCAATCCCGACAGCTTTACCAATCGCGATTTAGTCATTTGCGGTCAGCAGACTTTCGAGAAAGTCGATGCAGTCTTGAATGAGCAATATAAGAAAGCGCTGGCCAGTTTGGCGCCTGCGGAAAAGATGCAACTCAAAGACGTGCAGAAGAAATGGGTGCGCTTCAAAGAAGGGTTTTGCGAGGAGATCTATCAAGGCACGTTCCCGGGTGCTGAAGCGCCGATTGATAGGCTTGGGTGTCTGGTGCAAACAACCAACGCACGTTTGGGAGAGTTGATTGCTCTGCAAACCGGGTTACCGCTGGACGGTTTTTACAAAGCCGCCACGGCCATGGCTGGGCAGGACCGGGAAAAAGGACTGGCGACTTCGATGGAGCGATTGGGTGGAGCAGCCTTCGAGGACCCGCTTTGGAAACAATACGCTGATGGGCATTGCGAAATGGCTGGTCGGCTGTTTCGTGAAGACTTCGCTTATTGCATTGTTCGTATGCGTTTTCAGTTGCCTATGAATCGTTGATGCAATGATTGGTTTGAAAGCGTTAGCGTTTCCTGCGTTTTGTTTACCTGCCCGCTGACAGAAAAGGACTCAATATTCCCTTGTAGTTGACTTGTTATTGGGGGAGCCGCGCCTCTAATATCCGCTCAAATCGCGATACCCGCAGGGTCTCCATGAAAAAGTCCAAACATGAACCAAAGCCTATGATGGCTGCCCGGTTCCAGGCCGAAGCTCGTGAAGTTTTGGCCAAGCGTTCCGATAAGCGCAGCCGCTTTCTGGATGTTGCTCTGTCCAATGGCAGTGATTTCGAGCCTGTCGGTCGCCTAGCTGGCTGAAGGTTCCGGATTCTCAAAAAAGCTGCCGTGATTGGCAGCTTTTTTTCGTCTGGGTTTTTACAGGTAGTTGCAGAAAGGGGACTTAACGTCCCCTTTTTTCATCCACAAACTTCGCTACGGCTTGGCCGCCACGCTTCGCACTTCAATCTGGTCGAGCGTCCCTTCCACCATCAATCTCACCCCGTCCGCCATTCTGCTCAGGGCGAGTGCAACCGAGCGGCGGGAGCCGTGGAGATCGTCGGCGAGGTCACAGGCGATGACGCTGATGGACAGCAGGTCTTCGGAGGCGTTGGCCATGAGGGCTTCGGCGTCGGTGCCGGGGGAGAGTTTGAAGAGGCCGTTTTCACGTTTGGGATGTGGTTCGACGGATGGTTTGAAATGGTGGTCGAGGGCGCGCTCGGCGGCTTCGTGGAATTTCTTTGATTCCAGGGTTTCGTAGGGCGAAACGTCTGGATTCTCTGGGGGGTTGGGTGTTGGTTTGATCATGGTGCAGCTTCCTGAAGTTATGAGGCCGACACCAATTCGCTTTGCACTTCGAATAGGTGGCAGCTGTGCGTTGGTGTGCAAGACCGGTTCAGGAACCCGGCAGACCCGAAGGTCTCCGACGCACAGCCGCCATAACGATCGGGAGCATAGGAAAACGCTCGGCGAAACGCCACTAACGATTGTGCACCTGAACCGGACTTGCACGTCCGAGTCACCGATTTTGCGGCGACACACAGAGCCTATCGATAGCCAGCCAACTCGCCTAGTTCACGCACAGCCCCGCACTTTGCAGGAAATTTCCCATAGATTCGCGGGCCGGAAGATCAAAAGATCGCAGGCTTCGCCGGCTCCTACAGGGATGTGTTTCAACAGGTGTAGGAAAGGTGAGTGGTGAGACGCGGAGCGTCTCGGGATGCATTCCCACGCGGAGCGGGGGAACGATCAGTGGGCGAGCGCTGAACCGTGACTTGGTGGTCATCGTGCGGGAAATGGTCCGCATCCTCTTCCAACAGCGTCAGATACTGGCGTTATCGTCCGAATCCCTTACACTGCCCCGGCCGTTCATTTTCCTTTTGAGGCTGTGCGCATGAAATTTCGTTTTCTTCTGTGGATGATGGGTTTGTTGATGGGTAAGGCCAGCCGGACAAATCCTGCGTTCCAGCAGCAGTTGGGTGACAAGGATTTGGTGTTTCAGTTGCAGACGCTGGATGGGAAAGTGGCGCGGCATTTCGTGGTCAAGGATCAGCGCATCACCAGCAAGTCTGGCGTGGTGGCAGAGCCGGCGTTTGCGATTGCGTTTAAAGATGCCGGTTATGGCTTCGCGACGATGCAGGCGAAGAACAAGCAGTTGGCGTTTATGCAGGGGATTCAGGACAAGTCGATCCAGCTCAAGGGCAACCCGGCGCTGGTGATGTGGTTTCAGGGGTTGATGAAGTATTTGAAGCCAAGAAAGGCTAAGGCTAAGGCTTAAGAAGGTGCTGGCTTGAACAGATCCATGCGCGCGCACTGAATAACGGTGCGCTTGTCTTGTAAGGCCATCAT
The DNA here is from genome assembly GCF_000282235.1 of Pseudomonas sp. GM24. Classification (NCBI taxonomy): domain Bacteria; kingdom Pseudomonadati; phylum Pseudomonadota; class Gammaproteobacteria; order Pseudomonadales; family Pseudomonadaceae; genus Pseudomonas; species Pseudomonas sp. GM24. The sequence goes on from NZ_AKJR01000062.1 coordinate 18,441, forward strand.
TGCGGCTCGTAAAGACAGCCGGACTGTCATTTCTATCAGGTGTTTTGTGCGTCATGGCGATGCTCTACTCAAGTTCCAGTTCCAGCGTTAAGGGACTCACCAACTTGATGGAACAAGCTCATGACGCAGACACACAGTATTTCTACCCCTAGGTCACTCGATCCGACATTTGCTCGCAATGGCGTGTTGACGTTACCGATACCCGGCATCGCGGGCGACGAAGCGGCGGCGGTCTTGGCGCTCCCCGATTCAAAATTTCTCGTGGCGATACCCTTAACGGGAGCGAATGCCCCGGTTGCCATTGCAAGGCTGAATGACGACGGTTCGCTGGACGAGACCTTCGGTCCGGCGCGCAGAGGTTTCGTTGAAATAGCGCTGGAAGGGGCTCGGATCAGCTATGTCTCCGGTCTCGATGCGCTCGAGGATGATGGTTGGCTGATACGCCTTCAGTATTTCTCGACTACCTCCGATGACGTTGGCCTCGCACTGGTCCGCCTGAAAAAGACCGGTGAACTGAACGAAACGTTCGGCACCAACGGCGTGCGGTTCATCTCCCATTATGGCAACCCCGACCCCGCTAGCGTGCCGCGCAAGACCAGTCGCCCGACCGGCAGATCTTCCCAGATTGCTCACGCTTCATTACGGTCAACGGCCCTGAAGGTGGGCGGCAAAATCGTCCTGCTTCATCTCGTGTTTTTTGCTGATGCGCCATTGCCAGTGGGCGTTGTGATACGTCTGCAAGCGGATGGCTCCCTCGATCGATCATTCAACGGTTCGGGCTATGTGGTTGTGAATGTCGCCACATCGAATAACGTCTCCGGTATCGCCGTTCAAGCCGATGGCAAGGTGCTGGTCTGCGGTGCATACCAGGACGAATCGGGAGGCCGTGGAGTTTTTCTGGCGCGTCTGGACACAAATGGCGCACTGGACAGTCAGTTCAACGGCGGCGTGGCCGTGTTGATTCCCGACGACGAAGGCGAGAGTTTTCTGCAATCGATTTCGGTACGTGAAGGCGATGGCAGGATTATCGTCGCGGGCCGAGCCTTGCGTAGTGGCCTTGAAGGTGGGTTGATCGCTGCGTTCACGACCAGCGGCGCGGCAAACCTTGTGTTCAATGGCGGCAAGCCGCTGTTTTCGCCGTTACTGAAAGGGTTGGCGTGGACGCATGCCTCGCAGGTGGGTGGTTCGATCGTTGTTGTCGGTCACGGTGAATCAGCCATGGTGACGGCGCGTTTTCTTGCTAATGGAAAACCGGATACGGCTTTCAACGGTACGGGGCATGCGCTGTTTGAAGACAGCGCAGGGGCAGCCTTTGCGCGAGGTGTGGCCGTCATGGGGGACAGCCGGATCGTGGTGTGCATCGAGCTATCCGTCCATTCTGATCTTCCCAAAGTCCCAGGGCGCTTCGTGCGCTATCTGGCGGGCACGTCACTTTTGAATAACGATCCGACTTTTGGCGACGCCGGCATCCTCAGATTTCCATTCCCGGGATTCTCGGGATATGACGTCAGGGCGCTGCTGGCGCTGCCGCAAAACAAATTGCTGGTCGCCGTTCGCCTTTCAACGCCCGGTGCGCCTACGCGGATCGTTCGCCTGCTTGAAAACGGTGCTCTCGACTCGGCTTTCGGTGGAGAAGACTCCGGCTATGTCGAGATCAGGCTGAAAGAAATTTTTTACATGAGCCGGATCCTCGGGTTTACACCGCTGAGCGATGGCGGTTGGCTGGTTGGTGCTCAGTACTCGGAAGAGGGCGCGACTAACTCGACGGGCCTGGTGCTGGTCAGGCAGCGCGAGGACGGGCAACTGCAAACGTCTTTCGGGGAACAAGGTGTGCTTTATCTTCCCTACGATAAGATGGGAGGAGGCGCATATTCCGAGGTGGTGCACGAGTCTGCCAGCGATGCCGCAAGGGCTGGCGCAGCAGGGATGGCTGCTCAGCAACTGGACGAAAAAATCGTCGTAGTCAGTACCATTGCAGATGCTGCCGGAAGGGCAAAAGGTATCGTTCTGAGGTTCGAGCCGGATGGCTCGCCCGATAAGACCTTCAACGGCACAGGCATTGCATTCATAGAACTTGCAGAGATTTCGCCTTCGGACATCGTTGCGCAAGCGGTCGCGACCCAGGCTGACGGCGCCGTGGTGATCTGCGGCAATTATTTCGCGGTGAGTAAGCCTGGCGCCTACGTGACTCGTTTCGATGCCACGGGCAAGGTTGACACGGGATTTGGAAGCAAAGGAGCGGTGTATGTGCCCCACGATGAATGGATCAGTCTGGACGTTGCGGCAGTAGTCGATGACAAAATCGTTGTGGCCGGCGGTGCGGCGGTGGAGGGCGTTTCTCATGGCTTGATTGCGGTGCTCAATCTCAGCGGCTCCTACAATCGGGTGTTCAATGGTGGTCAACCGCTAATATCTTCGCCTGTCTCTCAAGGCGTCAGATGGTTGCATTGCGTGCCGCGTGCGGACGGTTCAGTCATCGTTTGTGGTAGCAGTGGCACTGGCGCGCTTGATGAGAGTCTCAGCGCGGTCACCGCACGCTTTCTGGCCGATGGTTCTCCGGATCCTTCTTTCTTTGGTACGGGATTTACCGTTTTCAATGAAAGCGCGGGTTTCGAATATCCACACGGCATGGCCGTAATGGATGATGGCCGCATCGTGGTGGGCGGAGTGTATTTCACCGACTTCGGGTACGAAAAAGGCTGGGTGATCCGTTACCTTAACAAGTCGGATTAAGCCGGGGCGTTGGGTACATCGCGGGCAAGCGTCGCTCCAACTGGAGGTCGCTTGCCCGTTTTGCTTTCAGCCCTGACTGAACTGCGAAGCCAGTTCGCGCAGCAGGACTTCGGCCTCAAGCACTTTGCTGACCACGTCGTTGGCTTTGTCGCGAGTCAACCCCACGCGCTCCAGCAACGCATCCGGAATGTCTTCATCCGGCCCGGAGCCAATCCCGCGGCTGCGCAGCAGGCGCACGGCCAGGCAGACGAGGTTCGGGTATTCGGCGTAGGCGCCGTCGTAGCTTGGGTCGTGCTGGAAGCGCAGGGCGGTGGCCAGTTCATCGGGCATGTCCCAGTAGCGCATCAGCCACGAGCCGATCTGTTCGCGGCTGATACCGAGCAGGTGTTGCTCGATGTAGCTGTGGCACAGGTGCGGGTTGACCTCCAGGTGGCGGCAGATCAGCGAGAAGTGCGGCGGGAACACGTGGGCCAGCAACAGGTAACCGAAGTTGTGCAGCAGGCCGGCCAGATAGGTCAGGCCGGCTTCCGGGCGCTGGGCGCGCGGCATGGCGCGGGTCAGGCCTTCGATGACGGCGGCGGTGTAGATCGACTGCTGCCAGTACGGCGTGGTGTGTTGCGGGTGGTCTTTGGGCAGGCTCAGGGTCTTGCCGAGGGCCAGGCCCAGCGCGAGGTTGATCACCAGATCGAAACCGAGCACGCGAACGATCGCGTCTTCCACCGAACGAATCTTGCCTGGCGAGGCGTAGTACGGCGACGCTGCCCAGCTCACCACTTGCGCGGCCAGCGCCGGGTCGGTTTCAACCACGCCGGTGATGTCATCGATGGTGGCGTTGGGGTCAACACGCAACTTGATGATTTTTTGCGCGGTTTCGGCCAGCGGCGGAATCTCGATGGTCGCTTCCAGACGCTGCTGAATGCGCCGCGCGGTGAACGCTTGCACGGCCTGGGTGATTTCCTCGCGGTCATCGTCCGGGCGATCAAGGTTCGGGCGGATGCTGCTCAGGGCTTCGCCGAAATTGGCGGCGCTGGCCTTGGTCAGCATGGTTTTGAAGTCTTCGCTGGCGATTTCCAGCAGCAGGCCCGGCTCGCCGGAGTTGATCAGCAACTTCGGTTCACGCAGCAGGCTTTCTTCGTAGAGGCACGGCGAGCTGGTCAGCGCTGGCAGGCCCGGCAGCAGGCTCAGGCTGTGTTTGCCGAGCATCTTTTCCAGGCGCTCGGTGGACACGGCGGTCAGGCGCCGGCCCGTGAGTTCGGCGAGGCGATTGAGATCCAGCAGCTGGCTCTGTGGAAACAGCACCATCAACGCGCCGACGGCGTCGTCGAGCAACACGGCTTGTACCTTGCGCGAGGCATTGAGGCCGTGGTGATCGAGCACTTCTTCGTAGGCAACGCCCAGCTTGTTGAGCAGCAGCCGAATAACAGACGGAGCGTGCGGAGATTCGGGGGCGAGAGCAGCTTCGGTCATGGTCTGTATCCGTTTTTGAAACAATGGCAGGAGTATAACCAGCTCTGTCGGAACGATCCTTCAGAAACTGCGACGGTGCTCACACTTGGCCGTATTGCTGCCCATGGCGCAGCCAGCGGTCGAGCAATGGGCTGACGTGGGTCGGCCAGCGTTCCAGTAGCGCTTGCGCGGCGTCGCGGACGGCAGGCAGCAGGTCGGCGTCGCGCATCAGGTCGGCGACCTTGAATTGCAGCAGGCCGGTCTGGCGAGTGCCGAGCATTTCCCCGGGGCCGCGCAGTTCGAGGTCTTTTTCGGCGATGACGAAGCCGTCGTTGGTCTCGCGCATGATGCCCAGACGCTGGCGCCCGATCTGCGAGAGCGGCGGATGGTAGAGCAGCACGCAATGGCTGGCAGCGCTGCCCCGACCAACGCGGCCGCGCAACTGGTGCAGTTGCGCGAGGCCAAGACGCTCGGGGTTTTCGATGATCATCAGACTGGCGTTGGGCACGTCGACGCCGACTTCGATCACCGTGGTCGCGACCAGCAGTTGCAGGTTGCCAGCCTTGAATTCGGCCATGACGGCGGCCTTCTCGACGGGTTTCATGCGCCCGTGAATCAGCCCGACTTTCAGCTCGCCGAGGGCCAGAGTGAGGTCTTCAAACGTGGTTTCGGCGGCCTGACAGGTCAGCTCTTCCGATTCTTCAATCAGCGTGCACACCCAATAGGCCTGACGGCCCTCGGCGCAGGCACCACGCACGCGTTCGATGACTTCGACGCGGCGGGTGTCGGTGACCAGCACGGTGTTAACCGGCGTTCGTCCGGGTGGCAGTTCGTCGAGGATCGAGGTGTCGAGGTCGGCGTAGGCGCTCATCGCCAATGTCCGTGGAATCGGCGTGGCGGTCATGATCAGCTGGTGCGGGCACATGCGTCCGCCGACGCCTTTCTGCCGCAGCGCCAGACGCTGCTGCACACCGAAACGATGCTGTTCGTCGATGATCACCAGCGCGAGGTTCTTGAACTGCACTTCGTCCTGGAACAGCGCGTGGGTGCCGACCACCATCGGCGCGCCGCTGGCGATCTGTTCCAGCGCGGCGACGCGGTTCTTGCCCTTGAGCTTGCCGGCCAGCCACGCCACTTCAATGCCCAGCGGCTCGAGCCAGCGCTTGAAGGTGATGAAGTGCTGTTCGGCGAGGATCTCGGTCGGCGCCATCAGTGCGACTTGATAGCCGGCCTCCAGTGCTTGCAACGCGGCGAGCGCGGCGACCACGGTTTTGCCGGCGCCGACATCGCCCTGAATCAGGCGCAGCATCGGTTCGTGCTGACTGAGGTCGTAGGCGATTTCATTGCCGACGCGCTGTTGCGCACCGGTCGGGTTGAAGCCGAGGTTGGCCAGATATTTCGGCGGCAGCTTTTTCGCTTTCGGCATGGCTGGCGCGCGCAGCGAACGCATGCTTTCGCGCAGACGTTGCTGTGAAAGTTGGTGCGTCAGCAGTTCTTCGAAGGCCAGACGATGCTGCGCCCAGTGATGGCCGAGGGCGAGTTCATCGACGTCGGCATCGGCGGGCGGGTTGTGCAGATAGCGAATCGCATCGGCCAGTGGCGCCAGTTGGTAGTCGCGGGCCAGTTCGGTCGGCAGCCAGTCGGGCAGGGTGTCTGGCTTAAGCATTGTCAGCGTCTGCAGACACAACTGGCGCAGACGCGCTTGGGTCAGGCCTTCGGTGAGCGGGTAGACCGGGGTCAGGGTTTCATCCACGGGCGGCGGTTCGTCGCCGGTAATGGCGCGGTATTCCGGGTGGTAGATTTCCAGTCCTGACGCACCGGGCCGGGCTTCGCCGTAGCAGCGAACGCGGGTGCCGCGCTTGAGGCCTTCTTTCTGCGCGTTGCTGAAATGGTAGAAGCGCAGACTGAGGCCGCCGGTGCCGTCCTGCAAACGCACAACGAGGCTGCGCCGGCGGCCCATGACCACGTCGGCGCCGCTGACGGTGCCTTCGACCACGGCGTCTTGCCCCGGCCGCAGCGCGCCGATCGGCACCACGCGGGTGCGATCCTGATAACGCAGCGGCAGGTGAAACAGCACGTCTTGCAGATTCTCCAGGCCGACCTTGGCCAATTTCTCGGCCATGGCTTCGCCGACACCCTTGAGTACCGTCACCGACACTTGCGACAGCTCCGTCATGACGCTCGCTTAACCGGCTGTAACCGGTGCCGCTGGCTTGGCCACCGAACACAGGCGAATGGAGTCGGCGAGGATCTCGATGGCTTTGGGCCGTGGGAAGCTCGCGCGCCAGGCAATGGCCACGGTGCGGAACGGCACCGGCGGCGACAGCGGACGCACTTCGATCACGCCGGGGGCGTAGTGATGGCTGTCGACGGCCGACAACGGCAGGATCGAGATGCCCAGACCGGACGCAACCATGTGCCGAATGGTTTCCAGCGAGCTGGATTCGACCGTAGTGTGCTTGGCGCCGTCGTTGCCCTTGGTCAGGGTCGGGCAGGCTTCCAGCACTTGATCGCGGAAGCAGTGGCCTTCACCGAGCAGCAGCAGGCTCTTGTCGTTGAGCAGGCCGGCGTCGATGGTTTCTTTCTGTGTCCACGGGTGTTGGGCCGGCATCAAGACGTAGAACGGCTCGTCGTAGAGCGGTAGGGTCAGCACGTCGGCTTCGTTGAACGGCAGGGCGATGATGATCGCGTCGAGCTCGCCGTTGCGCAGTTTGTCGCGCAGCACGTGGGTGAAGTTTTCTTCGATGTACAACGGCATCTGCGGGGCGACCCGGTGCAGTTGCGGAATCAGGTGCGGGAACAGGTATGGGCCGACGGTGTAGATCGCGCCGACTTTCAGCGGCGCGGTCAGCTGGTTCTTGCCGGCCTGGGCCAATTCGCGGATGCCTTGCGCCTGCTCGAGGACTTTCTGCGCCTGGGCGACGATGCCTTCGCCGACCGGGGTCAGGCGTACGGCACTTTTGCTGCGCTCGAAAATCAGCACACCGAGTTCGTCTTCAAGTTTCTTCACGCCCACCGACAGGGTCGGCTGGCTGACGTGGCAACGTTCGGCGGCGTGGCCGAAATGCTGCTCTTGGGCGAGGGTAACGATGTAGCGTAATTCTGTGAGGGTCATAGCAAGCGTCCATGAAGATGCGGGCCAAGCATACCGGCTGCAATCGATAGACGCACGTTATCAGACTGAGCGCTCAATGCGACTACGGCATAAAGCAAAAGATCGCAGCCTTCGGCAGCTCCTACATTGGAATGCATTTCCCTGTAGGAGCTGCCGAAGGCTGCGATCTTTTGATCTTGCTACTTAACGGCGGCGTTCGAGGGAGTAAACAAACGGCGCAACAATTTCGATCGAGCCGTTGTTGAGCATGTCGGCCGGTGGCTTGGGCAGCGGCTGCGCACGACGGATCATTTCCAGGGTAGCCCGGTCCAGATCGGCGTTGCCCGAGCGGCCCACCAGTTCGAACGACAGCACATTACCTTCGGCGTCCACCACGAAGCGCAGACGGTTCAAGCCTTCCTTGCCCCGCGCCTGTGCACTTTGCGGGTACTTCTTGTACTTGGCCAAATGCGCAAGCAGAGTGCCTTGCCAACTGGCCTTGGCTGCCAACTGTGCCGGCGACGGGCCGGGCGCCGGTGCAGCGGATTTCTCCGTCGGTGCCGGGGTCGGCGGTGTATCGGCCGGCTTCTCCTCGGAAGGTTTTTCCTTCGGTGGATCAGGCAGCTTCTTCTCGACCGGCTTCGGCGGTTTAGGCTTGGGCTTCGGCTTGGGTTTCTGCACCGCGATTTCCGCTTTCGGTGCTTCGGCCAGCTTCGGAATCGGCAACTCTTCAACCGGAGCCGGTGGCTGCGGCGGTGTGACGACTTTCGGCGGAGCAGGCGGTGGCGGGGCCGGAACCGGGGCCAACTCGACCATCATTGCCTGCGGTGGCAATTCGATGGGCGGGCGGGCGGTCCAGTTCAGCGCCAGCGCGATGGCCAGCGCGTGAACGCCCAGCACCACGGCCAGGCTACCGCTGTAACGCGTCAGCTTATGGCGCGTCGTGATCATTTCTTGGCTGCCGTCTCAAGTCCGACCAGACCGACCTTCAGGTAACCGGCGGAGCGCAGTTTGTCCATCACGCTCATCAGGTCGCCGTAATCCACGCCTTTATCGGCCTGGAAGAAGATGGTGGTGTCTTTCTTGCCCTGGGTCTTGGCGTCGAGAACGGCGCCAAGGGTTTCGGCTTTGACTTCATCGTCGCCGATGTACAGGCGCTGGTCAGCCTTGACGCTGAGGAACACCGGTTTCTCTGGCCGCGGTGCCGGTTTGGCGGTCGAGGCAGGCAGGTCGACTTTGATGTCCACGGTGGCCAATGGAGCGGCCACCATGAAGATGATCAACAGCACCAGCATCACGTCGATGAACGGCGTGACGTTGATTTCGTGGTTCTCGGCCAGATCGTCGTCTGCGCCTTCTTTCAAATGCAGGCCCATGGCCGATTACCCCACTTTGACCATGTGCGGCTGCGAGCTGCGCTCAGGCTGGTGATCAAGGTCACGGCTGACCAGCAGCAGCACTTCTGCCGAGGCGTCGGAAACCTGCGCCTTGTAACCGGCGATGGAGCGGGCGAAGACGTTGTAGATCACTACGGCCGGGATCGCGGCAACCAGACCCAGTGCGGTGGCCAGCAGCGCTTCAGCGATACCTGGCGCCACGACGGCAAGGTTGGTGGTCTGGGTTTTGGCGATGCCGATGAAGGAGTTCATGATGCCCCAAACGGTACCGAACAGGCCGACAAACGGTGCGGTGGAACCGATGGTGGCGAGGACGCCGGTGCCGCTGCTCATGTTGCGACCGCAGGCGGCAACCAGGCGCTCGAGACGGAAGCTCACGCGTTCCTTGATGCCTTCTTTCTCGCGGCTGTTGACCGACAGGCGCATTTCTTCGAGCGCGTCGTGCACCAGCAGGTTGGCGAGGGTGCCTTCCTTGCCGGCGGTGGCGCTGGCTTCTTTCAGGGTGGTGGCTTTCTTCAGGGCGGCAATTTCGCCACGCAGACGACGCTTGGCGCCCATCAGCTCGAAGCCTTTGGCGATCCAGATGGTCCAGGTGATGATGGAAGCGATGGCCAGACCGATCATCACGATTTTCACGATGATGTCTGCGTTCTGGTACATGCCCCACGGCGACAGGTCGTGGGCCATGCCCAGGCTGTTGTCGGCTTCGAGAACTTCAGGAACGTCGGCAGCGTCAACCGTTTGCACCGGATCGGTAGCGGCCGGGGCAGCCGGAGCGGCGGCTGGTGCGCTTTGCTCGGTGGCGGCTGGCGTTGCAGGTGCTTGGGCGTCGGCGAAAGCGGCGGTCGGTGCCAGCATCAGGCTGAGCAGCAGCGCTGCCACCGCGCTCCAGGCGCGAGGTCGATTGGTTGGCGAAGCGGAGGTTTGATTACGTGTCATGCTGGCCGGACCTGAGATAGAAAAACGGTGATGCTCTACCAGGCCTCGTAAGGCCGAGAACAAAAGTGGCGTGCATTATTGCAAGTAATTCTTGTTAACAAAAGTAATAGAGTATCTTTTTTTCTTGCATTGCTAGCCGTTCGTCCTTTGCCAGCGCTAGTCTGTGCCTTTGCGATAGGAGTTTTTTGATGTCCGCGCCTTCTGTTTTGATTGCCGGTTGTGGTGATGTCGGCAGTCGTCTGGCCAAGCAATTGCTGGCGGCTGGCTGGGAAGTTCATGGCCTGCGCCGGGATGTTTCGAAGCTGCCTGCTGGGGTGATCGGCGTTGCCGGCGACCTGTTCAACGAAGACTGCCCGGCCACCTGGCCGGTGGGGGCAGTGGACTATCTGGTGTATTGCGCCGCGGCTACTGATCACGATGAGGCCGGTTATCGTGCGGCTTATGTGCAGGGTTTGCAGAATGTGCTGAGCTGGCTGGATGACTATGGTCAGGTGCCTGAGCAACTGATCTTCGTGTCCAGTAGCAGTGTTTATGGCCAGCAGGAGGGTGAGTGGGTTGACGAAGCATCCGAGACGATCGCTGCCGGTTATTCCGGGCGGCTGATGCTCGAAGCGGAGCAGGTTGCGCTGAACAGTGGCATTCCTGCGAGCATCCTGCGCCTGACCGGGATCTATGGCCCGGGTCGGGAATGGCTGCTGACTCAGGTGCGTCGCGGTTATCGCGTAGCCGTCGAGCCGCCGCTGTATGGCAATCGCATTCACGCCGATGACGCGGCGGGACTGTTGGCGTTTCTGCTGGAAAAGTCACGGCAGGGCGTGCAATTGGAGAAGATCTACATCGGTGTCGACGATGCACCGGCACCTTTAGCTGAGGTCGTGGGCTGGCTGCGCGAGTATCTGGGCGTTACCGAATGGGCCGACGACGCCAGCGTTCGCCGTACCGGCAGCAAACGCTGCAGCAATGCGCGGGTGAAGGCGCTGGGCTGGACGCCTGAGTACCCAAGCTATCGCGAAGGTTACGCTGCGATCCTCGAAGGTAAATGCTGACTTCCTGACACCCCAAAAACAAATGTAGGAGTGAGCCTGCTCGCGATAGCGGTCTAACATTCAACACTTATGCTGACTGTTACACCGCTATCGCGAGCAGGCTCACTCCTACAGGGGATCTCAGCGGATTGTGGTCCGGGTTACTGCTTCTCCAGCAACCACTTGCGCTCGCCCGGCGTGTATTGCGGCATTTCGTCTGCCAGTGCCGTGTTCACAGCCTGGAATATTTCCAGTTCCTTGCCCTTGCGCGCAAAGATGTAGGCATTGCCCTGACCGTTGAGCTGCAACCACATGTTGTCGTTGGTGCTGCTCATCGACGCGCAGTCACCCGCCAGACACAGGGCATAACGATCAGCCCCCGGCAGCCCGGAGACCTGGCCATCAGCCTGGAACTGCACAGTGCCGCCTTCGCCCTGACCGCTGGCGATTGTCCAGTTGCCGCCCATGTACGCGGAATACAGTGCACGTTCGAAACTGGCACCGATCGGTGCACCTTCCGGCACCGGAATCTGTGCACGGTCGAAAACCTGCTCCGGTTCGTTATCGCTGGCGGCTTGCTGCAGCTGCCCGCCGTCGCGTTTCAGCTCACTGGCGGAGCTGCCATAGAAGTCGACTTTCCAGGCGCCGGATTTTTCACCCAGCAGCCGTCCTTCGACGTTCTCAAAACCGTTGGTGTAGCGGGCCTGACCGGCCTTGGTGTTGACGTCCCACTCAAGGTTCGGGCCGTAAGCCTGAAGCGCTTCGCGCAGGGGTCCGCCCTTGGCTGCAGCATCAATCGCCACCTGGTTGATCCAGGTGCCGCTGATATCACGGTCGGCAGGGTTGCTGGCGCAGCCGCCGAGGAAAATGGCGAGCAGCGGGAGAGCTAGCGCTTTGCGCATGGTGGAATCCTTTCAAAACCTTTTCTTGCAGCAGTCGGCGCGGCGGTTGAAGGCCGCGCCGTGCGCATCACTCGATGACCAGAATGGCATCCATTTCAACCTGCGAACCCTTTGGCAGGGCGGCAACGCCAATGGCGGCGCGGGCCGGGTATGGCTGGTCGAAGTACTTGCCCATGATCTCGTTGACCTTGGCGAAGTGACTCAGGTCGGTGAGGAAGATGTTCAGTTTGACGATGTCCTTGAACGAACCGCCGGCCGCTTCGGCCACGGCTTTGAGGTTCTCGAACACCTGGACGGTCTGGGCTTCGAAGCCTTCAACCAGTTCCATGGTTTTTGGGTCCAGCGGAATCTGACCCGACATGTAAACGGTGTTGCCGGCCTTGATCGCCTGGGAGTAAGTGCCGATGGCGGCCGGGGCCTTGTCGCTGGTGATAACGGTCTTGGTCATGTATGACTCCTTGTAATGGTTGAGTTATGCACGCATGCGGGTGATGCGGATCACCCCGGTCAAGGCGCGCAGCTTCTTGATCACGCGGGCCAGGTGCACACGGTCGTGGACGCTGACCACCAACTGGACAACGCTGATGCGACCATCGCGTTCGTCCATGCTGATTTTCTCGATATTGCCGTCGGCCGCGTTGACGCTGCTGGCCAGCAGGGCGATCAGGCCGCGCTGGTGTTCCAGCTCGACGCGCAGTTCGACGTTGAATTCGCCGGTGACATCCTTGGCCCACGAGAGCTGGATGCATTTTTCCGGGTTGTGCCGGATTTCGCTGATGTTGCGGCAGTTGTCCAGGTGCACGACCATGCCTTTGCCCGCCGACAGGTGCCCGACAATCGGGTCGCCCGGGATCGGCGTGCAGCATTTGGCGTAGCTCAGCACCAAGCCTTCGGTGCCGCGAATCGCCAGCGGGCCTTCCGGGCTTGGCAACTGTTCGCCTTCGCCGAGCAGGCGGCGGGCGACCACATAGGCCATGCGGTTGCCCAGGCCGATGTCTTCGAGCAGGTCTTCGATCAGTTCGAGGCGGTACTCGGTGAGCATGGCTTTGACGCGTTCGGCCGGGATCTTCTCCAGCGAACTGTCGAAACCGTTAAGCACCTTGTTCAGCAGGCGTTCGCCGAGGCTGATGGACTCGGAGCGACGTTGCAGTTTCAGCGCATGGCGGATGTGCGTGCGCGCCTTGCCGGTGACGACGAAATTGAGCCACGCCGGATTCGGCCGGGCGCCGGGGGCGCTGACGATCTCGACCGTGGAGCCGCTTTGCAGCGGTTCGGACAGCGGTGCGAGACGACGGTTGATCCGGCAGGCGATGCAGCTGTTGCCGACGTCGGTGTGGACCGCGTAGGCAAAGTCGACCGCCGTGGAGCCTTTGGGCAGCTCCATGATCCGGCCTTTGGGCGTGAACACGTAGACCTCGTCCGGGAACAGGTCGATCTTCACGCTTTCGATGAATTCCAGCGAGTTGCCGGCACGTTGCTGCATTTCCAGCACGCCTTTGACCCACTGGCGGGCGCGGGCGTGAGTGCCTTTCGGCTGCTCGTCGCCGCTGGATTTGTACAGCCAATGCGCGGCGATGCCGTTGTTGGCCATCTCTTCCATTTCACGGGTACGGATCTGGATCTCGATCGGTACACCGTGCATGCCGAACAGCGTGGTGTGCAGCGACTGATAGCCGTTGGCCTTGGGGATCGCGATGTAATCCTTGAAGCGCCCCGGCAACGGCTTGTACAAATTATGTACAGCGCCGAGTACGCGGTAGCAGGTATCGACCTTGTCGACGATGATCCGGAACGCGTAGACGTCCATGATCTCGTTGAAGGCCCGACGCTTGCCGCGCATTTTCTTGTAGATGCCGTAGAGGTGTTTCTGGCGACCGCTGACTTCGCCCTGGATACCGTCGATGGCGAGGCAATGGCCAAGGGATTCTTCGATCTTGTTGACGATTTCCTTGCGGTTGCCCCGGGCGCGTTTGACCGCCTGGTAGATCCGCGCGGAACGCATCGGGTGCATGGCCTTGAAACCAAGGTCTTCGAATTCGATGCGGATCGCGTGCATGCCCAGCCGGTTGGCGATGGGCGCGTAGATTTCGAGGGTTTCCTTGGCGATCCGGCGGCGTTTTTCGCCGGACAGCACTTCCAACGTGCGCATGTTATGCAGGCGGTCGGCGAGCTTGACCAGGATCACGCGAATGTCGCGTGCCATGGCCATGGCCATTTTCTGGAAGTTTTCGGCTTGGGCTTCGGCCTTGGTCTCGAAATTCATCTGAGTCAGTTTGCTGACCCCGTCGACCAGTTCGGCCACGGTTTCACCGAACTGCGCTTGCAGCGCTTCTTTGGCAATACCGGTGTCTTCGATCACGTCATGCAGCATCGCGGCCATCAGGCTCTGATGGTCCATGTGCATGTCGGCAAGAATATTCGCCACGGCAAGAGGATGCGTGACGTACGCCTCGCCGCTGCGACGGCGTTGGCCGTCATGGGCTTGTTCGGCGTAGAAATACGCTCGGCGGACCAGGTTGACCTGGTCGTTGCCGAGGTAGGTCGATAAGCGATCGGCGAGGGCGTCTATGCTCGGCATGATAATTCCTGCCGTAGGCTGTGACCCCGCGCCGTGCTACGTCGACCAGGCATAGGCTTAGACGGCCTCGTTGGACTCGTCCTCGAACGCTGCAAACAGCGGTTCGTCTTCGACGATCTCAGCGTTGGCGATGAACTCGTAGCTCATCAGGCCTTCAGCGATTTCACGCAGGGCTACAACGGTAGGCTTGTCGTTTTCCCACTGAACCAGTGGCTCTTTGCCGCCGGTGGCCAGTTGACGGGCACGTTTGGTAGAGAGCATGACCAGCTCAAAACGGTTTTCCACGTGGTTCAGGCAGTCTTCAACGGTTACGCGGGCCATGGTATTCCTCGGAGCGAATGCAATATGCGCGCTGCCCGGTTGGGCGAGCGGACTCAACAGTTTAAAAAATCACCAGCGATTAGGGAAGCGCTGATTTTTTGACCAAGCCCTTCAACGCGCTGCAAGCACCAATGTAAAGCGCTTGCAGGCGTTTTGGGAAGTGCTGATTAACCGAGCAATTCGGCAAGCAATTTGCCGAAACGCACCTGCTGGCGTTTCTGTTGGAGTTGATTGGCGCGGAAAATCGCCTTCAGATCGTCCAGTGCGTGAGCAAAATCGTCGTTGATGATCAGGTAGTCGTACTCGACATAGTGACTCATCTCGTTGACCGCTTCGCGCATCCGGCCGTCAATGATTTCGTCGCTGTCCTGACCACGATTGGTCAGGCGCTGGTGCAGGGCTTGAAGCGACGGCGGCAAGATAAAGATCGAGCGTGCTTGCGGCATCAGCTTGCGCACTTGCTCGGCGCCTTGCCAGTCGATTTCCAGAATCAGGTCGTGACCTTCGTCCAGCGTCTGCTGCAGGCGGCTTTGCGAGGTGCCGTAGAAGTTGCCGAAGACTTCGGCGCGTTCGAGGAAGTCGCCATGCTCGCCCATCTTCACAAACTCTTCGCGGGTCACGAAGTGGTAGTTCACACCGTCCACTTCACCCGGACGCATGGCGCGGGTGGTGTGCGAAACCGAAACGCGAATTTCCGGTATGGCGTCGGTCAAAGCCTTGACCAGGCTGCTTTTGCCCGCGCCCGATGGCGCGGAAATGATGTACAGGGTGCCGGTGCTGTGGGTCATGTCGGGGTTGCCTTACTCAATATTCTGCACTTGTTCACGCATCTGCTCGATCAACACCTTGAGGTTGACGGCGGCCTGGGTGCTGCGCGGGTCGAAGGCCTTGGAGCCCAATGTGTTGGCTTCGCGGTTGAGTTCCTGCATCAGGAAATCAAGGCGGCGTCCGGCCGCACCGCCGGACTTCAGTACCCGGCGCACTTCGATGATATGGGTGCTCAGGCGATCCAGTTCTTCGGCCACATCGCTCTTTTGCGCGAGCATGACCATTTCCTGTTCGAGGCGCTGCGGATCAAGCTCGGCCTTCATGTCGGTGAAGCGGTCGAGGACTTTCTGGCGTTGGGTGGCGAGCATCTGCGGTACCAGTTCGCGCAGGGTCACCACGTCTTCTTCAATGGAAGTCAGGCGCTCGTTGATCAAGCGTGCCAGCTCCGCGCCTTCGCGCTCGCGGCCGGCCTTCAACTCTTTCAGGCCTTGATTGAACAGGGCCAGCGCGTCGGCGTTCAATGCCTGCGGGTCAGTCGCGTCGCCCACCAGTACGCCAGGCCAGGCGAGCACTTCCAGCGGATTGAGTGCGGCAGGATTGTTGATCAGGCCGGCAATGGTTTCGGCCGCAGCGACCAGCTGCGCGGCGCGCTCGCGATCGATTTGCAGGGTTTTGCCGGTACTTTCTTCGGTGAAACGCAGGGTGCATTCGAGTTTGCCCCGCGACAGGCCCTGGCGCAGCGCTTCACGCACCGCGCCTTCGAGGTCGCGAAACGTCTCCGGCAAACGCAGGTGGGGTTCCAGATAGCGGCTGTTGACCGAGCGCAGTTCCCAGCTCAGGGTGCCCTGGGCGCCGGCTTTTTCGACGCGGGCGAAGGCGGTCATGCTGTGCACCATGGCGGTGACCTCGCAATGCAGATCGGCGCAGCAGATGTTCCGCAGGCTCGATATCAATGAATTTAAGCCGACTGGCAGCAAAGGCGCAGGATTGTAGCGCAGTGCGGCGAATGCGCCCAAACACACGGTGTGACAAAGGGCTGCAGCCCGTCGGTAATGGGTGTTTCAGGGCCTTCGATCGTCGCCCGGATTTTTTAACGAGTGCCCAGGCGCGGTGCAGCGCTCTATAATGCTCGGCAGTTTTCCGTCCCCAGTACAGGTATTCCCTATGAAACGTCCAAGTGGTCGCGCTGCCGATCAGCTCCGCTCGATCCGCATTACCCGCAACTACACCAAACACGCCGAGGGATCTGTACTGGTCGAATTCGGTGATACCAAAGTCATCTGCACCGTCAGCGTCGAAAACGGCGTGCCGCGCTTCCTCAAAGGTCAGGGCCAGGGTTGGTTGACTGCCGAGTACGGCATGCTGCCGCGCGCCACTGGCGAGCGTAACCAGCGTGAAGCGAGCCGTGGCAAGCAGGGCGGCCGCACCCTGGAAATCCAGCGTCTGATCGGTCGTTCCCTGCGCGCTGCGCTGGACATGTCCGCGCTGGGCGACGTGACCCTGTACGTCGACTGCGACGTGATCCAGGCTGACGGTGGCACGCGCACCGCTTCCATCACTGGCGCCATGGTTGCCCTGGTTGATGCGCTGAAAGTAATCAAGAAGCGCGGCGGCCTGAAGGGCGGCGATCCGCTCAAGCAAATGATCGGTGCGGTATCGGTCGGCATGTATCAGGGCGAGGCCGTGCTGGATCTGGACTATCTTGAAGATTCCGCCGCCGAGACTGACCTCAACGTGGTGATGACCAGCACCGGTGGTTTCATCGAAGTGCAGGGCACTGCCGAAGGCGCGCCGTTCCAGCCTGAAGATCTCAATGCCATGCTGGAACTGGCCAAGCAAGGCATGAACGAAATCTTCGAACTGCAAAAGGCTGCACTGGCCGACTGAGCAGATTGATAACTGCAAGGAGGACGCGATGAGTGACGAGCAAGAGCTGCTGCCCAAGCCGAGCCAGGAGGTTCGCCAGTGGGCGATGTTTTGTCACTTGTCCGCCTTGTTGGGGATCTGGATACCGTTCGGCAATTTGATCGGGCCGTTGATCCTGTGGCAAATGAAGCGCGAGACAGACCCGTTCATTGATGCTCAAGGCAAGGAGGCGCTGAATTTTCAGATCACCGTCGCCATTGCTTCATTGATCTGCTTCTTGCTGATGGTGCTGATCATCGGGTTCTTCCTGTTGGGGATACTGGCGATTGGCGCACTGGTTTTGACGATCATCGCCGGTGTGAAAGCCAATGAAGGTTTTCCTTACCGATATCCGTTTACCTGGCGGCTGATCAAATAAGAAGCTCGCAAAGTTCTAATACCAATGCCCTGACCCGTCAGGGCATTTTTATTTATGCAGCATAATTAATCGCTATTGTATGTAGGAATAATCTGGTTGCGATGACGGGTCCTATTGTTTGCGCATATACACTTTTAGTCACAACTGCATCGGCTTAGTTAGGATTCATGTCCTTGGAATCAAGTCCGACGATTGTTAAAGTTGCTCGGCTAATATTTCTTCTGAAATATTAAGATATGTTCAAGCCAACGAAGGCTCTTGAATTTCCGAGTAATCAGTGTTGAGACAATCAGCCTGTTCAGGGGCGGACGAAGGTAAAAAATTCGCCTCTGAATAAATAGCCAAGAATAATCCCAATGATTCAGCTCGATTTTTACGGAACGCTTGTGGCCGCTTCCTTAGTACTTCTACTGGGGCGCGGGCTCGTTATGCGTGTTGGCTTCATGCGCAGTTACAATATTCCTGAACCTGTCGCAGGTGGCTTGGTAGTTGCCTTGGTTTTGTTATTGCTGCGAACGTTCGATATTGAAATTCGTTTTGATACTTCCCTGCAAACACCTTTAATGCTGGCCTTTTTTGCCACTATCGGTCTGAGCGCCGATTTCGCCAGCCTGAAGAAGGGCGGGCGCATCGTGGGGATCTTCCTGCTGGCCGTTACCGGGCTGTTGGTGGTGCAGAACGCGATGGGAATCGGGCTGGCAAAAATGCTCGGGCTCGACCCATTGATGGGGTTGCTGACCGGCTCGATCACCCTGGCGGGCGGTCACGGTACCGGTGCTGCGTGGGGCACGGTTTTCAGTGAGAAGTATGGTCTGGCCTCTGCCTCCGAACTGGCGATGGCCTCTGCGACGTTTGGTCTGGTACTAGGTGGTTTGATTGGCGGGCCGGTCGCGCGTTTGCTCATCAAGCGTGTGGAAGTGCCCGGTTGCAATCAACAGGAAGCACCACGATTGCCAAAGGGTTTTGAGCAGCCGAACAAAGAGCGCTCGATCACGCCATTTTCGTTTGTCGAAACCCTGGCTCTGATTGCCGTGAGCTTGCTGGCGGGCAATCTGTTGAATGGCCTGTTGCACGGGACTGCGTTCGAGTTACCGACGTTTGTTTGTGTGCTGTTTGTCGGCGTAGTGCTGCGCAACGGTCTTTCAGCACTGGGCTTGTATCAGGTGTTTGAGCGTGAAGTCTCGGTGCTGGGCAATGTCAGCCTGTCGTTGTTTCTGGCGATCGCCCTGATGTCGCTCAAGTTGTGGGATCTGGCCGCGCTTGCGCTGCCGATCTTCATCATTCTGGCGATGCAGGCCATGGTCATGGCGCTGTTCGCGATTTTCGTGACATTCCGGGTGATGGGCCGCAACTATGATGCTGCCGTGCTGGCGGCGGGGCATTGCGGTTTTGGCCTGGGCGCCACGCCGACTGCCATTGCCAACATGCAGGCCGTGACGCAGCGCTACGGCCCCTCGCAGATCGCGTTTCTGGTGGTGCCGATGGTCGGAGCGTTCTTCATCGACATTATCAATGTCATCGTGATCAAGCTGTATTTGGCCTTACCGTTCTTCGCGGCAGTCTGAATTCGATCCTGTCTGGAAGTGACGCATAAAAAATGCCCGTATCTTGCGATATGGGCATTTTTTGTACTGCGAAACGACGCTTAGATGGTCAGCGTCCAGTCGTAGTCGACGATCAGCGGCGCATGCTGCGAGAACCGCGGTTGACGTGGCAGGCGTGCGCTGCGTACGAAGCGTCGCAGGCCTGGAGTCAGGATCTGGTAATCGAAGCGCCAGCCCAGATTGAGCATCTCGGCCTGTTCGTTGTCCGGCCACCAGCTGTACTGGTCGCCTTCACGGCTGACTTCGCGCAGGGCATCGACATAGCCCATGTTGCCGACAATCTCGTCCATCCAGGCGCGTTCTGGCGCCAGGAAGCCCGGGGATTGCTGGCTGTCGCGCCAGTTCTTGATGTCGAGCTTCTGCTGCGCCACGTACAGCGAGCCACAATAAATGTACTCGCGACGTTTGCGTCGCTGTTTGTCCAGGTACTTGCCGAAGTCGTCCATGAGTTTGAACTTCTGGTTCAAGTCCTCATCGCCGTTCATCCCCGAAGGGAGCAGCAAGGTGGCAATACTGACTTTGTCGAAATCTGCTTGCAGGTAGCGCCCGTAGCGGTCGGCCGTCTCAAAACCGAGACCGCTGATGACAGCCTTCGGTTGCAACCGCGAGTACAAAGCCACGCCACCTTGGGCAGGGACTTCAGCATCGCAGGCATAAAGGAAGTAGCCATCCAGTTGGAAGGCTGGGTCATCCAGTTCAAAGGCGGAGGCACGGGTGTCCTGCAGGCAGATGACGTCGGCATTCTGTGCTTGCAGCCAACTGAGCAAACCACGCTCGACTGCAGCCTGAATACCATTGACGTTCACACTGATGATCCGCATAAATGGCCCCAAAAATCGCGTGCGTGTATGATACACGGCGTCAAGCTAATTAGCTAAATCCGTGGTATTTGGGGTTTTTTTCATGCAAGCGTATCAGCGCGATTTCATTCGTTTTGCCATCGATCGCGGCGTTTTGCGCTTCGGTGAGTTCACCCTGAAGTCCGGGCGCACCAGTCCTTACTTCTTCAACGCCGGCCTGTTCAACTCGGGTTCGGCCCTGGCCCAGCTGGGGCGTTTCTACGCTGCAGCCATTGCCGAAAGCGGCATTCCTTTCGACGTCCTGTTCGGCCCGGCCTACAAAGGCATCCCGTTGGCGGCGACCACTGCCGTCGCGCTGGCCGAGCATCACGGCCGTGACCTGCCATGGTGCTTCAACCGCAAGGAAGCCAAGGCTCACGGCGAAGGCGGCAGTCTGGTCGGCGCGCCGTTGACCGGTGACGTGCTGATCATCGATGACGTGATTACCGCCGGTACGGCAATCCGCGAAGTGATGCAGATCATCGCTTCCCAGGAGGGTGCCAAGGCCGCTGGCGTGCTGATCGCCTTGAACCGTCAGGAGCGTGGCAACGGTGAGTTGTCGGCGATTCAGGAAGTCGAGCGCGACTTCGGCATCCCGGTGATCAGCATTGTTTCGCTGAATCAGGTGCTGGAATTCCTCGCTGACGACCCGCAACTCAAACAGCACCTGCCAGCCGTAGAAGCCTACCGCGCCCAATTCGGTGTCTGACGACGAGAAGCCCTGTGAAGACAGGGCTTTTTTGTCACTGTCAAAAGCATTAATCACGCAGGCGCAGTGCGCGCAGTAACGCATCAACCTGGCCAAAAGCATCTTGCTGCCACTGTTCCGGTGTTCGGTCTTCCAGGATCTGGCTATCTTCTACGAATCGTCTTACTGACACGGGTCCGTAACCACCAACGACATCAAATTTGTCGATATTTCACTAAAATATAGTATTTCAGCGTTTGTTGAAAAAGCCTGAAACAGTGAAGCCGCCGCTGTTTCAGCGGAGGCTGCTCCATTTAAGAGCGATTTTTGCCGCAATCAGCCCGTTGAACAGTGCCAAAACCAGGAGCGCCCACACGACCATCACGTAAAGGGCACTGCTCACGTCGAAGTTCCAAAGATCCAGTGTGCTAGTACTCAAGATGCGAATGGCCGAGGGTAGGTTGACGTAAAACAGCCCAACAAACGCGCACGTCAACGGCAGCGCCCGCGAATAAAACGCCTTCCCTACTTTCTCTCGACTTCGCCTTCGGCTCTGTGGGCCAGACTGGTATTCATCCAGCGCCAACGCTTCACTGAGCGCCGGCCACGCCAGATTGAACATGAACGTGGTCAGGGTCAGCAGCAAGCCACTGACCGCGACGGTGTCACTGAACGGCATTGAGCCCCAACGTCGCGCAGAGCAAGGCGTGAGAATCCTCGCTGATCTCGAACTGCCCGGCGCTGCCCTTGCGCTTGGTAATGGGTTTGAAGGTCGGCTCGTTCTGGGTGATCAGCATGTTCAGCTCATCGCGTATCACGTCCGAACTGATCACCACCAGAAACACGGTTTGCGCGTGCTCTGCGGTCTCGATCACGGCACGCATGCTGTGCTGGAGGATGTCATCGAGCTGATTGCGAAAGCGCGATACCGTGTTCTTCAGCAAGGTTTTGCTTTGGCTTTGGGTCAGCTGAAAGATCGTCGAGATCTGCGATTCCGTCGGCAGCGTTTGTCCGAAGTAGCTTTGAATCAGGTAGAGCAGGCGATCCTGTTTGGCCTCGTCGGCCCGGCTGGGCATGCCGCCCTCGACCAGCATTTTCAGGTATTCGGTCAGGCTGGCCTTGGCGATACGCTGCAGGGCGTGGGCGATTTCCGCGTCGCCAATGCGCAAGGTCTTTTTGACCGGTTCCTTTTGTTCCAGCTCGAAAGCGTCGGCGTCGATCGTGAACGAGATCTGCATGGCTCAGGCGCTCCGGAGTTATTTTTTGTCCGAGGGCGTGATGACCTCGGCGCTTTTGATGTTGGCAGGCTGTTCTGGATAAGGGTCTTTGATCGCATCACCTTGCCCGGTGAGGATTTTCCAGCCATTCAACGCGTGCGCCGTTTTGCGAAACTGTGGGCACGGTGGCATCGAGGTTTTGGCTTGATTGGAATACTGATGGCCGCAATCAACGCACTCGTAAGTGCCTGGGGAAACATCGCTGCCGTAAGGGACGTAGTCTTTTTGCATGAGTCAATCTCCGGTGGATGAAGGGAAGATCCTAGGGAGATTTGTTCGGAGGGAATGTCGGACGTTTCGCTGAGTTGTATCGGATGTTTCTTGCGCGCATAAAAAAGATCGCAGACTTCGTCAGCTCCTACAGAGACTTCGTACAAAACGACGTTTCTGTAGGAGCTGACGAATGCTGCGATCTTTTGCTGTTCAGCGATTACCGATCAAGGACGCTTGCGATTGCTGATCAGTGTACCCACACCGGTGTCGGTGAAGATTTCCAGCAGGATCGCATTCGGTACCCGGCCGTCGATGATCAGCGAGCTGCCAACGCCGCCCTGAACCGCTTCCAGCGCGCAACGGATCTTCGGCAGCATGCCGCCGTAGATGGTGCCATCGGCAATCAGATCGTCGACCTGCTGAGTGCTCAGGCCGGTCAATACGGTGCCCGACTTGTCCATCAGGCCGGCGATGTTGGTGAGCAGCATCAGCTTCTCGGCTTTCAGGGCCTCGGCGACTTTACCGGCGACCAGGTCAGCGTTGATGTTGTACGACTCGCCATTCTCACCGACGCCGATCGGCGCAATCACCGGGATGAAGTTGCCTTTGACCAGCAGGTTCAGCAGTTCGGTGTTGATCCCGACCACTTCACCTACCTGACCGATGTCGATGATTTCCGGCTGGGTCATCTCCGGTGTCTGGCGGGTCACGGTGAGCTTCTTCGCGCGAATCAGCCCGGCGTCTTTACCGGTCAGGCCGATGGCGCTGCCGCCGTGACGGTTGATCAGGTTGACGATGCTTTTGTTGACCTGCCCGCCCAAGACCATTTCGACCACGTCCATGGTCGCGGCGTCGGTGACGCGCATGCCGTCGACGAAGTGGCTTTCGATCGACAGGCGCTTGAGCAGATCACCGATCTGCGGGCCGCCACCGTGCACGACCACCGGGTTGATGCCCACGGCTTTCATCAAGACGATGTCGCGGGCGAAGCCGGTTTTCAGCTCCTCGCTTTCCATCGCGTTGCCGCCGTATTTGATCACCAGAGTCTTGCCGACATAGCGTCGGATGTAAGGCAACGCTTCGGACAGGACCTGGGCGGTATGGGCGGCGGCTTCGCGTTCGAGGGTCATTCAGGGCTCCGGGTGGATCAGAACGGTAGTTGGAGATCAGGTGCAACGCGCTTCAATTGGGCGTGGAACACGTCCTTGATGCGCTGTAATTCAGCCTCGTCATCGGCCTCGAAGCGCAGCACCAGCACCGGTGTGGTGTTGGACGCGCGCACCAGGCCCCAGCCTTTGGCGTAGTCGACTCGCACGCCGTCAATGGTGGTCAGGTCAGCGCCTGGGCCCCACTGTGCGTCGTGCAGTGCATCAATGATGCTGAATTTGCTCTCTTCGGTCACATGGATATTGATTTCCGGCGTAGAAATATCATTCGGGAAGGTCGCAAACAGCTCCTCCGCGGTGGGTTTTTCCTTGCTGAGGATCTCCAGCAGCCGTGCGGCGCTGTAGATGCCGTCGTCGAAACCGAACCAGCGCTCCTTGAAGAAGATGTGCCCGCTCATTTCACCGGCCAATAGCGCACCGGACTGTTTCATTTTCTTTTTGATCAACGAATGACCAGTCTTCCACATTAGCGGACGACCACCGTACTCCTTGATCAGCGGCACCAGGCGACGGGTGCATTTGACGTCGAAAATGATCTCGGCGTCCGGGTTGCGTGCGACTACGTCGCGGGCGAACAGCATCAGCAGGCGATCCGGGTAGACGATGCTCCCGGTGTTGGTCACCACGCCGACACGGTCACCGTCGCCGTCGAAGGCCAGGCCGATGTCGGCGTTGCTTTCCTTGACCTTGGCGATCAGGTCGACGAGGTTTTCCGGCTTGCCCGGATCCGGGTGATGGTTCGGGAAGTTGCCGTCGACTTCGCAGAACAGCGGGATGACTTCGCAGTTCAGCGCCTCGATCAGTTGCGGGGCGATCACGCCGGCCGCGCCGTTGCCGCAGTCGACCACGACCTTCATGCGCCGCGCCAGTTTGATGTCCTGGACGATTTCGGTGTTGTAGCGATCGAGAATTTCGACCTGAGTAACGCTGCCGGTGCCGCTGCTCAGATTGTTGGTTTTGATGCGCTCATGCAGCACCTGAATCTGTTCGTTGGCGAGGGTGTCGCCGGCGATGACGATCTTGAAACCGTTGTAGTTCGACGGGTTGTGGCTGCCGGTGAGCATCACGCCCGACTTGCCGGCCAGCACATTGGCGGCGTAATACAGCGCCGGCGTCGGCACCAGGCCAACGTCGCTGACGTGGCAGCCGCTTTCGGCGATACCGCGGATCAGCTCGGCAACCAGTTCGGGGCCGGACAGGCGGCCATCGCGACCGACGGACACGTTCGGCTCACCCTGGGCCAGGCTCTGCGAGCCGATGGCGCGACCGATCCAGTAAGCGGTTTCGGCATTGAGGAATTCCGGCACGGTGCCGCGAATGTCATAGGCGCGGAAAATGCTGTCGGGCAGCTTCGGGGCAATCTTGGCTGGGGTGCTCATCTACGGAAATGCTCCATCTCGAAAGTGGCGGGACAGACCGACGAATCGTTCGACGGCAGGCTCAAACTGAAGGGTATGACGGCGTTTTCCACAGAGAGTTCGTGGTATGAAAGGGCCATGACGCCTCGGCTGGCGTGGCTTTCGGCCGGCAAAACCTTGATTTTCGGTGTTAAACCATTCAGTTGATCTGCCTGAAACTTCCCCCTGTAGGAGCTGCCGCAGGCTGCGATCTATTGATCTTGATCTTAAAAATCAAAAGATCGCAGCCTGCGGCAGCTCCTACAGAAGATGACTCCGGTTATTTAGTGCCGGTGTGGCCAAACCCGCCGGTGCCGCGTTCGGTTTCGACGAACTCTTCAACCATTTCAAAGTGCGCCTGTACCACCGGTACCAGCACCAATTGCGCCAGGCGTTCGCCGACGGTCATGGTGAAATCGGTCTGGCCACGGTTCCAGCACGACACCATCAACGGGCCTTGGTAATCGGAGTCGATCAGGCCGACGAGGTTGCCCAGCACAATGCCGTGCTTATGGCCCATGCCCGAGCGCGGCAGGATCAGCGCGGCGAGGTTCGGGTCGCCGATGTAAACCGACAGACCGGTGGGGATCAGCACGGTTTCACCCGGCTTGATCACGATGTCCTGATCCAGCATGGCGCGCAGGTCGAGGCCAGCGGAGCCTGGTGTGGCGTATTGCGGCAGCGGGAATTCGCTGCCGATGCGTGGGTCGAGGATCTTGGCTTGCAAAGCGTGCATGTAAATTAAACCTGGTTCAGACGTTCGGCGATAAAAGTGACCAGCTGGCGAGCGATCTTGCTTTTGCTGGTCTGGGCGAAAACCGTGGCGTGCAGCGCACGGTCAATCACGCTGCAGGCGTTTTCTTCACTGTTGAAACCGATGCTCGGGTTGGCAACGTCGTTGGCGACGATCAAATCGAGATTCTTGTCCTTCAGCTTGCGTGCAGCGTAGTCGAGCAGGTGTTCGGTCTCGGCGGCAAAGCCGACACTGAACGGACGGTCGGGACGGGTCGCAATGGTGGCCAGGATGTCCGGGTTACGCACCATTTGCAGGACGAAGCCGTCACCGCTCGTAGGATCTTTCTTGAGTTTTTGCGGGGCGACGACTTCCGGGCGGTAGTCCGCAACGGCTGCCGAGGCGATGAACACGTCGCACGGGATCGCCGATTCGCAGGCCGCGAGCATGTCGCGAGCGCTGACCACATCGATGCGCGTGACGCGATCCGGGGTCGGCAGGTGCACCGGGCCGCTGATCAAGGTGACGCGGGCGCCGGCTTCAACTGCGGCTTCGGCGAGGGCAAAGCCCATTTTGCCGGAGCTGTGGTTGGTGATGTAGCGCACCGGGTCGATGTTTTCCTGGGTCGGGCCGGCGGTAATCACCACGTGCTTGCCGGTCAGAGCCTGACGCTGGAAGCAGTCCGCCGCGCATTGCGCCAGATCGGTGGCTTCCATCATGCGGCCCATGCCGACATCGCCGCAGGCCTGACTGCCCGAGGCTGGGCCGAAGGTCTTCAGGCCACGGCTTTCCAGGAGTTGCAGGTTGGCCTGGGTCGCCGGGTCGCGCCACATCGCCTGATTCATGGCCGGAGCAACGGCGACGACGGCGTCGGTGGCCAGTACCAGAGTGGTCAGCAAATCATTGGCGATGCCTTGGGCAAGGCGGGCGATCAGGTCGGCGGTGGCCGGGGCGATCAGCACCAGATCGGCCCACTTGGCCAACTCGATGTGGCCCATCGCGGCTTCGGCAGCCGGGTCGAGCAAGTCGAGGTGCACCGGGTGGCCGGACAGCGCTTGCATGGTCAGCGGGGTGATGAACTCGGCGCCGCCATGGGTCATCACCACGCGCACTTCAGCGCCCTGATCGATCAGGCGACGAACCAGATCGGCGCTCTTGTAGGCCGCAATGCCGCCGCCGACGCCCAGAACGATGCGTTTCCGATACAGCCGCTGCATAGGTCTGCCTTTCATTTCGTGGGTGACATACGTGGCGAATCCCCCTCCCCAGGGTGAATTCGCCCGCAAAAAAGATGGGCTAAGATATCACAGCGACCGCTACGGAACAGCGGCGCCCACAGACAGGGAATGTGTATGAGTATTCGCGATTGGCCTGCGGCGGAACGGCCGCGGGAAAGGTTATTGGAGCACGGGGCAGCGAGCCTTTCGGACGCTGAGTTACTGGCGATTTTTCTGCGCACCGGATTGCCCGGAATAAGCGCTGTGGACCTGGCGCGCAATCTGTTGACTCAATTCGGCAGCCTGCGTTTGCTGCTTGAGGCCGACCAGCACGCCTTCAGCAAACAATTGGGACTCGGGCCGGCGAAGTTTGCGCAACTGCAAGCTGCTCAGGAAATGAACAGGCGGCATCTGGCTGAGAAATCACGGCAGAAACCAGCCCTGGAAAACCCTCAGGTCGTTCGCGATTATCTGAAATCGATGCTGCGTCACGAACCGCATGAGGTGTTTGGTTGCCTGTTTCTCGACTCCAAACATCAAGTACTGAATTTCGAGATCCTCTTTCGCGGCTCGATCGACAACACCAGCGTGCATCCACGCGAAGTTGTGAAGCGATGTTTGGCCAATAACGCGGCGGCGTTGATCCTGTGCCACAACCATCCATCGGGGAACACTGACCCCAGTCAGGCTGATCGATTGCTGACCAAGCGCCTGCAGAAGACGCTGGAGCTGATTGATGTGCGAGTGCTGGATCACTTCATCGTCGGCGATGGTGAGCCGCTGTCGATGGCGGAGTGTGGCTGGATGTAGTTCTAGGGACAAAACGCAAGTCCATGTAGGAGTGAGCCTGCTCGCGATGGCTTCATTTCAGTCAACATGTTTGGTGGCTGGAAGATTGCTATCGCGAGCAGGCTCACTCCTACAGGTTATGTGTAAGGCAGGTTATTTGAGGTTGACCTTGGAATAGTCCTGCCGGCCGAACGGGCTTACCGAGTAACCCTGCACGTCTTTACGTGTCAGTGCGTAGGCCGTCGGGTGCGCCAGCGGCAGCCACAACGCCTGCTGCTGAATCTGCGTCTGCGCCTGTTCGTACAGCTTGGTGCGCACGCCTTGTTCGCTGGTGGTCTTGCCGGCGCTGATCAACCTGTCCAGATCGGCATTGCAGTACCGCGCGAAATTGGTGCCCGATTTGACCGCGGCGCAGGAAAACTGCGGCGTAAGGAAGTTGTCCGGGTCGCCATTGTCACCGGCCCAGCCCATGAACAGCAGGTCATGCTCGCCGGCCTTCGCGCGACGAATCAATTCGCCCCATTCGATCACGCGGATTTCTGCCTGAATGCCGATTTCCGCCAGATCCGATTGCAGCAATTGCGCACCGAGGCTTGGATTCGGGTTTAGCAGGCTGCCTGACGGGCGTGTCCAGATGGTGGTCTGAAACCCGTCCTTCAATCCTGCCTTGGCCATCAGTGCCTTGGCTTTAGCGACATCGTGCGGGTAACCCGGCAGACTCTTCGCGTAACTCCAGGTGTTCGGCGGATAAGGGCCATTGGCCGCTTCTGCGGTGTCTTCAAACACAGCCTTGATGTAGTTGGCCTTGTCGAAGGCAAGGTTGATTGCCTGACGCACCTCCGGCTTGTCCAGTGGCGGATGCTGACTGTTGATGCCGACGAATGCGGTCATGAACGCGTCAGTCTTTTCAACTTTCAGTGTCGGCTCTTTCAGCGCGGCCTGTACGTCCAACGGTTTTGGCGACAGGGCGATCTGGCATTCATTGCGCCGCAGTTTCTGCAGGCGCACGTTGGCGTCCGGGGTAATGGCGAAGATCAACGGATCCACCGCAGGCTTGCCGCCGAAGTAATCCGGGTTGGCCTTGTAGCGGATCGCCGCGTCTTTCTGGAAACGGTTGAAGACGAACGGGCCGGTGCCAATCGGCTGGCTGTTGAGCTTGTCGGTCGCGCCGGCCTTCATCAGCTTGTCGGCGTATTCGGCGGAGTAGATCGAAGCGAAGCCCATGCTCAGAGTCGCCAGGAACGTCGAATCCGGGTGATCAAGGGTGAAGCGCACGGTGAGCGGGTCAAGTGCGTCGATTTTTTTGATCAGTGCCGGCAACTGCATCGACTGCGCATGCGGGAAGCCGCTCTGGGCGACCTTGTGCCACGGGTTGGCCGGGTCGAGCATGCG
The DNA here is from genome assembly GCF_000282235.1 of Pseudomonas sp. GM24. Classification (NCBI taxonomy): domain Bacteria; kingdom Pseudomonadati; phylum Pseudomonadota; class Gammaproteobacteria; order Pseudomonadales; family Pseudomonadaceae; genus Pseudomonas; species Pseudomonas sp. GM24. Next base: position 47,243 of record NZ_AKJR01000062.1, read on the forward strand.
GTCGAAGCTGAATTTGACGTCTTCGGCGGTCAGTTCACGGCTTGGCTTGAAGTAGTCAGTCGTATGAAACTTCACCTGCGGGTGCAGCTTGAACACGTAAGTCAGGCCATCGGTGCTGACTTCCCAGCTGTCGGCCAGGCTCGGCACGACTTTGCCGCTGGTGGTGTCGAAATCCACCAGACGGTTCATCAGCACGTCGGCCGAGGCGTTGGTGGTGGTCAGCGAGTTGTATTGCACCACATCGAACCCTTCAGGGCTGGCCTCGGTGCAGACGCTCAGCGCGGCGGCCTGGGCCAGGGGGCTCAGCAGGAGCGGGGCGAGCAACAGGGGTAGGGCAGCGAGGCGCATGGTCGGTTTCCTTTTACAGATCGAAGGCCCATCTGCAAGTGCAGTCTGGAAAAGGCCTACCCTAGAGGTCTGGATTACAAATGACTATCCCCTTTTTGCATTTTCGGGGCACAGTGATGGCGGTTTTTCAGACTGCGGCGCGCGGTAAAAAGTCTGGATCGGCCGTGAGGACGATTTTCTGCGACGAGTGGTAAAAATCGATGCCAGCCTTTATCCAAGGCGTTCGCAGGCTGAAAAAGCGTCTTTTTATGGATTGATTGCACACCGAATGTTGTTGCACCCGGGTCTTTCTGGTATAAAGCAGCGCTCTTTTCTAGGGGCCCGGTTCCTTCACTGTAGGTGTAGCCGGTAAGACCTCTAAAGAAACGCGGCGCCTGGCGCCAAATGACTGAGAGATTAAGCGGCCAACCCATGCCGGGTTGGGCATGTGGTTTTAGAGGGCTGAGGCATGTCGAGAGTATGTCAAGTTACCGGTAAGGGTCCGGTGACTGGGAATAACATTTCCCACGCAAACAACAAAACCCGTCGTCGTTTCCTGCCGAACCTGCAGCATCACCGCTTCTGGGTTGAAGAAGAGAAACGTTTTGTGCGTCTGCGCGTATCTGCCAAAGGCATGCGTATCATCGACAAGCGTGGCATCACTGTCGTGCTCGCCGAACTTCGCCGCGATGGCAAGATTTAAGGGAGCTAATCATGCGTGAATTGATTCGTTTGATCTCGAGCGCCGGTACTGGTCACTTCTACACTACCGACAAGAACAAGCGTACTACCCCGGACAAAATCGAGATCAAGAAATATGATCCGGTTGTTCGCAAGCACGTGATCTACAAGGAAGGCAAAATCAAGTAATTGATTTTTCCGGACTTACGAAAAAGGCCCGTATCTCACGATACGGGCCTTTTTTGTTGCCTTGAAGCCTGATCGATCAACCACAGATCAGTTCAATGATCTCGTTTTTCTCGTTGACCAGGACTCTGATGCGGTCCGCATCAGTGCGCAGGTTGTACATGCCATCCGGCACTTCGAGGCGATGCTTTGTTACTCCGGCTGCGTTGCGCACAGCGAGCAGGTTGTCAGTAGTAGCAACATCGCCGAGGAAAAATTGCGCGTTGTAGAGATTGCATTGGCTGGACATTGTGCCTCCTTGCTTTGGTTTGAGTTGAGGCCCCTATTCATCGAATCAGACTAACCTCCTGGTTTGACTGATCTTTTCCCGATTCCTAAGCGGCCAGCCGAAGTTTCACTCAAACCTGCTGGACATGCCTTACCCTGCTCGTCACCGTGTGTGTCGGATCAGCTTTTCTGTTCAAAGATCACATAGACCTTGCGGCAAGCCTCCAGCACTTCCCAAGTGCCACGAAACCCCGCCGGAATCACAAACCGGTCACCAACACGCAAGGTCTTGGCATTGCCATCGCCATCACGCAGCACCGAAACACCCTGCAAGATCTCGCAGTATTCATGCTCGGTGTAGTTCACTGTCCACTGACCCACCGCGCCTTCCCACACACCAACGCCCATCTGCCCACAAGGGCTTTCGTATTGGTGGAACACCGCTTGCTCAGGATCACCCTTGAGCACTTTCGCCGGGTCCGGACGATAGCGTTCGGCTTCGCTGCTGGTCAGGCTGATGTCGACGACGTTCTGGATGTTCATTGTTGTTTTCTCCCGTAATGACGACGTGATGGTTGGAATGGGCGAAAGTCTATGTTTATTAAAATGAACACCGCAAGGCCGTATAGCCGGCTTATGTCAAATATATTGAAACAACCCCGGCCGCTGGTTTAGGGTGGCGGGTGCCTTGGGCCGAAATGCAGGCTGGCCGGGCAGATTTTTTGAGGACGCTGGCGACGATCGCGCGGCGCTCGTACTGAACAAGAGGAGGACACTTAAATGACCACCCTGACTCGTGCCGACTGGGAACAACGCGCCCGCGACCTGAAGATTGAAGGCCGCGCCTACCTCAATGGCGAATACACCGACGCCGTCTCCGGCGAGACCTTCGAGTGCATCAGCCCGGTCGATGGCCGTCTGCTCGGCAAGATTGCCAGCTGTGACGCCGCCGACGCTCAGCGCGCCGTGGAAAACGCCCGCGCCACCTTCAATTCCGGCGTCTGGTCGCGCTTGGCGCCGACCAAACGCAAAGCCACCATGATCCGTTTTGCCGGCCTGCTCAAGCAGCATGCCGAGGAACTGGCCCTGCTCGAAACCCTCGACATGGGCAAGCCGATCAGTGATTCGCTGTACATCGACGTTCCGGGCGCGGCGCAAGCGCTGAGCTGGAGCGGTGAAGCGATCGACAAGATTTACGACGAAGTCGCCGCTACGCCGCACGATCAACTGGGTCTGGTGACTCGCGAGCCAGTGGGGGTGGTCGGCGCCATCGTACCGTGGAACTTCCCATTGATGATGGCCTGCTGGAAACTCGGCCCGGCATTGTCGACCGGTAACTCGGTGATCCTCAAGCCGTCGGAAAAATCCCCGCTGACCGCCATCCGCATCGCTGCGCTGGCTGTTGAAGCCGGTATTCCGAAAGGCGTGCTCAACGTGCTGCCGGGCTACGGCCACACCGTCGGCAAGGCGCTGGCCCTGCACAACGACGTCGATACGCTGGTATTTACCGGTTCGACCAAGATCGCCAAGCAATTGATGATCTACTCCGGCGAATCAAACATGAAACGCGTCTGGCTGGAAGCCGGCGGCAAGAGCCCGAACATCGTCTTTGCCGATGCGCCGGATCTGCAAGCCGCCGCTGAATCCGCCGCCAGCGCCATCGCCTTCAACCAGGGTGAAGTCTGCACCGCCGGTTCGCGTCTGCTGGTCGAGCGTTCGATCAAGGACACATTCCTGCCGATGGTGATTGAGGCGCTGAAGGCCTGGAAGCCGGGCAATCCGCTGGACCCGGCGACCAATGTCGGTGCACTGGTGGATACGCAGCAGATGAATACCGTGCTGTCGTACATCGAATCCGGCCACAGCGATGGCGCCAAACTGGTCGCTGGCGGCAAGCGCATCCTGCAGGAAACCGGTGGCACCTACGTCGAGCCAACGATTTTCGACGGCGTGAGCAACGCGATGAAAATCGCTCAGGAAGAGATTTTCGGGCCGGTACTGTCGGTTATCGCCTTCGATACTGCCGAGGAAGCTATCCAGATCGCCAACGACACGCCTTACGGCTTGGCCGCTGCGGTCTGGACCCAGGACATCTCCAAGGCACACCTGACCGCCAAGGCTCTGCGTGCCGGCAGTGTGTGGGTCAACCAGTACGACGGCGGCGACATGACCGCACCGTTTGGCGGCTTCAAGCAGTCGGGCAACGGCCGCGACAAGTCGCTGCACGCGTTCGACAAATACACTGAGCTGAAAGCGACGTGGATCAAGCTGTAAGCCGTTAGGAGGGTCTGTTCGCGAGAGCAGATTCTCCAGACGAGGCAGATCCCTGTGGGAGCGAGCCTGCTCGCGAAAGCGGTGTATCAGTCAGCCCTTGTGCTGAATGTGAAACCGCTTTCGCGAGCAGGCTCGCTCCCACATTTGCTTGATGTGGCCTCTAAAAATAATTATCCACAGGAGCGTGGAACATGCGGTGGGCGACGTATTTCGCCGTGTTGGCGTCTGTCTTGAGTGTCGGCCTGGCCCTGGGGGTCAGCATGCCGTTGGTGTCGTTGCGCCTGGAGGGTTGGGGTTACGGCTCTTTCGCCATCGGTGTGATGGCGGCTATGCCGGCGATTGGCGTGTTGTTGGGCGCGAAAATTTCCAGCCATCTGGCGGCACGCTTCGGTACGGCCAACCTGATGCGCCTGTGTCTGTGGGCTGGAGCGCTGTCCATCGGCCTGCTGGCGCTGTTGCCGAGCTACCCGATCTGGCTGGTATTGCGCCTGATGATCGGCGTGATCCTGACCATCGTGTTCATCCTCGGCGAGAGCTGGATCAATCAACTGGTGGTCGAGAACTGGCGCGGACGATTGGTGGCGCTGTATGGCAGCAGCTATGCGTTGAGCCAGCTCTCCGGCCCGTTACTGCTGGGCGCGCTGGGTACCGAGCATGATTACGGTTTCTGGGTCGGCGTCGGCCTGCTGCTGGTTTCGCCCTTGTTGCTGCTGGGCCGCAGCGGTGCACCCAGCAGCGAAGCGAGCAGCGTAACGTTCCGTGACCTGTGGGGATTCGCTCGTGAGCTGCCAGCGATTGCCTGGGCGGTTTCATTGTTCGCCGCGTTCGAGGCGATGATCTTGACGCTGCTGCCGGTGTATTGCCTGCAGCAGGGTTTTACCGCCGAGATTGCACTGGCGATGGTCAGCACGGTGGTGGTGGGCGATGCGCTGCTGCAATTGCCGATTGGCGCGTTGGCCGACTACCTGTCGCGGCGCACGTTGTTCGCCGGTTGTGCGCTGGTGTTGATGCTGTCGAGTCTGGCGATCCCGCTGTTGCTCGATACGCTGCTCATCTGGCCGCTGTGGGTATTGTTCGGGGCGAGTGCCGGCGGGTTGTTCACCCTGTCGTTGATTTTGATTGGCGAGCGTTATCGCGACGATGCACTGGTGCGGGCGAATGCGCATATTGCACAGCTGTGGGGCGTGGGATGTCTGGTCGGGCCGCTCGCGGCCGGGGCGGGCAGCCAGTGGATCAATGGGCATGCGTTGCCGTTGTTGATGGCGATTGGGGCGTTTGGGTTGGTGATTCTGCTCTTGCGCCAAGGGGCATTCGGACCCATAACCGAGCCTGCCTAAGATCAAAAGATCGCAGCCTTCGACAGCTCCTACAGTTGCAATGCATTCGTTCTGTAGGAGCTGC
>NZ_AKJR01000063.1:0-45373 GCF_000282235.1 Pseudomonas sp. GM24
GCGTGGGAACGCCTCTAGGGACCAGTGACGCGGAGCGTCACGGGCTGCATTCCCACGCAGAGCGTGGGAACGATCAGTACGGGCTCAAACCTTTTTGTACAGCTGACTGCCTTCCTTCTTGAACCGCTCGGCCTGTTCCGCCAGGCCTTGGGCGACGTCCACGTCGACCGCGTCGATCCGCTGGTTGGCCGCATACTCGCGGACTTCCTGAGTGATCTTCATCGAGCAGAATTTCGGCCCGCACATCGAACAGAAATGCGCGACCTTCGCCGAATCCTTCGGCAGGGTTTCATCGTGATACGAACGCGCGGTATCCGGATCCAGACCCAGGTTGAACTGATCCTCCCAACGGAACTCGAAACGCGCCTTGCTCAAGGCGTTGTCGCGAATCTGTGCGCCCGGATGCCCTTTGGCCAAGTCCGCTGCGTGCGCGGCGATCTTGTAAGTGATGATCCCGGTCTTCACGTCATCCTTGTTCGGCAGACCCAAGTGTTCCTTCGGCGTCACGTAGCAAAGCATCGCGCAACCGAACCAGCCGATCATCGCCGCACCGATACCCGAGGTGATGTGGTCGTAGCCCGGCGCAATGTCGGTGGTCAGCGGGCCGAGGGTGTAGAACGGCGCCTCATCGCAGCACTCCAGCTGCTTGTCCATGTTCTCTTTGATCAACTGCATCGGCACGTGGCCCGGGCCTTCGATCATGGTTTGCACGTCGTGTTTCCAGGCGATCTTGGTCAGTTCGCCGAGGGTTTCCAGTTCGCCGAATTGAGCAGCATCGTTGGCGTCGGCAATCGACCCCGGACGCAAGCCATCACCCAGCGAGAAGCTGACGTCATAGGCTTTCATGATTTCGCAGATTTCTTCGAAATGCGTGTAGGCGAAGTTTTCCTTGTGATGCGCCAGGCACCACTTGGCCATGATCGAACCGCCACGGGAAACGATACCGGTCACGCGTTTGGCGGTCAGCGGCACGTAACGCAGCAGCACGCCGGCGTGAATGGTGAAGTAGTCGACGCCCTGCTCGGCCTGCTCGATCAGCGTGTCGCGGAACAGCTCCCAGGTCAGGTCTTCGGCCGCGCCGCCGACTTTTTCCAGCGCCTGATAGATCGGCACTGTGCCGATCGGCACCGGCGAGTTACGGATGATCCACTCGCGGGTTTCGTGAATGTGCTTGCCGGTGGACAAGTCCATGATGTTGTCCGCGCCCCAGCGAATGCCCCAGGTCAGTTTCGCCACTTCTTCTTCGATGGACGAACCCAACGCGCTGTTGCCGATATTGCCGTTGATCTTCACCAGGAAGTTACGGCCGATGATCATCGGTTCCAGTTCGGTGTGGTTGATGTTGGCCGGAATGATTGCGCGGCCACGGGCGATCTCTTCACGGACAAATTCAGGGGTGATGATTTTCGGCACGCTGGCGCCGAAGCTGTGACCCGGGTGTTGCTGATCCAGCAGGCCGGCGGCGCGGGCCACCTCAAGCTTCATGTTTTCGCGGATGGCGACGAATTCCATCTCGGGCGTGATGATGCCCTGACGCGCATAGTGCATTTGCGTGACGTTAGCCCCAGCCTTGGCGCGGCGCGGGTTGTTGACGTGGGCAAAGCGCAGCTTGGTCAGTTCCGGATCGGCGAGGCGCTCGCGACCAAAGTTGGAACTCAGACCCGCCAGGCGCTCGGTGTCGCCACGGTCATCGATCCACGCCGAACGCACATCGGCCAGGCCTTTGCGTACGTCGATCACCACGTTCGGATCGGTGTAGGGGCCCGAGGTATCGTAAACGGTGACCGGTGCGTTGATTTCACCGCCGAAGTCAGTCGGGGTCACATCAAGGGTGATTTCGCGCATCGGCACGAGGATGTCCGGGCGCGAGCCCTGAACGTAGACTTTTTGCGAACGGGTGAACGGCTTGACCGATTGCTCGTCGACCTTGGCCGAGTCACTCAGGTTGATCGCGTTTTTTGATTTTGTAGTCATCACGGGCTCTCCAGACAGCATCCAGGCAGTGGATTGTCGGAGCAGAACCTGAAAGGCGCGGACGCACCAGGACCGGTGCTGTGCATCGTCGTCGAGCGTTCGATTGTCGAACAATTTCCCGGACGAAGCACAAGAGGACTCGCCGGGTGACGAGAAATCTTGTTCCCTACGCAGGCGCTAACCTGATCAGGTTCAACGGGATCCGAAATTATTCGATCTCAGCCTCATAGCAAGGCACCCCGACAAGAACCCGGCCAGTCTAGACACAACCGGCAAAGAACGCCAACACCGCAGCAAACACCATGATGAATGGCATAAATACAGGGGCTTGGCCGATTGTTGTGAGGCAAATGCGCAACTACACTCGCTTTGCCCCGCCACGCCTTGACGCTGCGGGGCTTGCGCCTTACCTTTGGCGCCCGGATTACTTCCATAATATTAATGCTAGGGATCGCCTCATGCTGCGCAAACTCTCACTGGCTGTTGCCGTGTCTTGTGCGTCCAACGCAATGGCCTGGGCAGCAGAAGCGCCCTTGTCGACCAAAACCGATCTGGTCAGCGTCTATCAGGAAGCGGTCGACAACAATGCCGACCTGGCCGCCGCCCGCGCTCAGTACGGTGCGCAGAAAGAAGTCGTGCCACAGGCCCGCGCCGGTCTGCTGCCGAACCTGTCGGGCGGTGCCGAAGTGGCCAATGTGCGCACGTCGATCGATCAACCCTCGGCCACTGCCAATCGCAGCGCTCACTCTTATCAAGCGACTCTGGCCCAGCCATTGTTCCGCGCCGATCGCTGGTTCCAGTACCAGGCCGCGAAGGACGTCAACGAGCAAGCCGCCCTGCAACTGTCGGCGACCGAACAGAACCTGATCCTGCAATCGGCCGAAAGCTATTTCAACGTGCTGCGCAGCCAGGACAACCTCGCCTCGACCAAGGCTGAAGAAGCCGCGTTCAAGCGCCAGCTCGACCAGTCCAACGAGCGCTTCGATGTCGGCCTGTCGGACAAGACCGACGTGCTGCAATCGCAAGCCAGTTACGACACCGCACGAGCCAACCGCATCGTTGCCCAGCGTCAGGTCGATGATGCCTTCGAAGCGCTGATCACCCTGACCAACCGCCAGTACAACTCGATTCAGGGCATCGTCCATACGCTGCCGATCCTGCCGCCGGCGCCGAACGATGCCAAGGCGTGGGTCGACACAGCGGCGAAACAGAACCTTAACCTGCTGGCGAGCAACTTCGCCGTCAGCTCGGCCGAAGAAACGTTGAAGCAGCGCAAGGCCGGCCATTTGCCAACCCTCGACGCCGTGGCCAAATACGAAAAGGGTGACAACGATGCGCTGGGATTTGCCAATCCGAACTCGTTCGGCACGCCTTATCACGGCAACGTCGAGCAGAGCACAGTCGGCTTGCAACTGAACATCCCGATCTACAGCGGCGGGCTGACCAGCTCGCAAGTGCGCCAGTCGTATGAGCAACTGAATCAGAGCGAACAACAGCGCGAATCCCTACGCAGGCAGATCGTCGAGAACACCCGCAACCTGCACCGTGCGGTGAACACCGACGTCGAGCAAGTGCAGGCGCGTCGTCAGTCGATCATTTCCAACCAGAGCGCAGTGGAAGCTACCGAGATCGGTTATCAGGTCGGTACGCGCAACATCGTTGACGTGCTCGATGCGCAGCGTCAGCTGTACACCTCGGTGCGCAATTACAACAACACGCGTTATGACTACATCCTCGACAACCTGCGTTTGAAGCAGGCGGCGGGGACACTGAACCCGGGTGACCTGGAAGATCTGCGGCGGTATCTGAAGGCCGATTACAACCCAGACAAGGATTTCCTCCCGCCGGATCTGGCCAAGGCCGCCGAGGCGCAGCTCAAGGCCCGGCCTTAAGCCTTAAAAACAAAAGATCGCAGCCTCCGGCAGCTCCTACAGGAAACGGATTCCAATGTAGGAGCTGCCGAAGGCTGCGATCTTTTTGCTTAATTGATCAATCTCCCCAAGCCATCCAGCAAGCGCTGCAACGCGCCCTGATTGCGGCGCATCACCGCCAGCCCGGCGTCGGCCATACGCTGCGCATCACGCGGCAATTCGAACAAGCGCTGCACCTCCACCGCCAGCCCTTCGGCATCATCCACTTCGGCCAACGCTCCGGCTTCACGCATTTGCGCGGCGATGTCGAGGAAGTTGAACAGGTGCGGGCCGCTGATCACCGGTTTGGCCAAGGCTGCCGGCTCCAGCAGGTTGTGCCCACCGTTAGGCACCAGGCTGCCGCCGACAAACGCACTGTCCGCCAAGGCATAGAGAAACAACAATTCGCCCATGGTGTCGCCGAGCAGTACTGAAGTCTTTGCATCGACCTGAGCTGCGGTCGAGCGTCGCACCGTGGCAAAACCTTCGCGCTGACACAGTTCGAACACCGAGTTGAAACGTTCCGGGTGACGCGGCACCAGGATCAGCAGGGCATCCGGATGATTGGTCAGCAAGCGGCGATGGGCATCGAGCACCACTTCGTCTTCGCCTTCGTGGGTGCTGGCGGCGATCCACACCGGGCGCTCCAGCGCCTGCCACTGCCCGCGCAGTTCGGCCGCGCGTTGCAGCAGTTGCGGGTCGATGGTCAGGTCGAACTTGATCGAACCGGTGACTTCGACTGTTTCCGCACGCGCACCCAGATCGCGGAAGCGCTGGGCTTCGGCTTCGGTCTGCACGGCGAACAAACTCATCTCGGCCAGCATCGGCGCGGTCAGCTTGCTGAAGCGGCCATAGCCGCGTGCGGAGCGCTCGGACAAACGTCCGTTGGCCAGCGCCACCGCAATTCCACGCTTGGCGCACTGATGAATGTGGTTAGGCCACAACTCGGTTTCCATGATCACCGCAAGCTTGGGCTGAACGCGATCAAGAAAACGCGACGCCGCACACGGCAAGTCGTAGGGCAGATAGCAATGCTGAATGCGCGGCTCGTTGGCGAACAGCGCCTGAATCCGCTCCGACCCGGTCGGGGTCATGCAGGTCACGGTAATTGGCAACTGTGGATAACGTTGCAACAAAGCGCGGATCATCGGTGCGGCAGCGATGCTTTCGCCCACCGATACCGCGTGCACCCAGATGCCGCCGGGTTGCAACCTCGGCATGCCGTAGGAAAAACGTTCGCCAATCCGCTTGGTATACGCCGGCGCCTTGCGCGCCCGCAGCCACAGCCGAATCGCCACCAATGGCAGCCCCAGGTAAAACAGCGCGGTGTAGAGAGTTCTATTCATGGCGGCGGAGTTTATCGACTTTTGCCACCGATCGCCCGCAAGTGCACGGCAAAACGTTCGGCCAGCCAACGCGCGGCCGGGCCGAGCGGTTCGTCGCGGCGCCAGACCAGCTCAACCACCAGCGCCGGCGGCGTCCACTCACTGTCGAGTTCAACCATCAAGCCCTGATACGCCGAGTACTGCACCACATGGCGCGGCAACCAGGCCCAGCCCAGATCGCGCACCAGCCATTCGGACATCACGTAGAAACTGTCGGCGCGCCACACCTGCGGGCTGGCCGGCTCGTTGCCGGGATAGACGCTGGTTTGCGTCGACATCAGCAACTGTCGGTGTTGCGCCAGTTGTTGGCAGGTCACATAGGACTGCGCCGCCAGCGGGTGCTTGATGCCACAGACCGTGACCATCTCCACGCTGCCGAGGACGCGGCGCTCCAAGGCTTCGGGGATTTCATCGTGATAGAAAAGCAGGCCGAGGTCGGCGCGACGTTCGACCAGTTTTCGCGCGACTTCGCCTTGCGCGGCGCTGGTCAGTTGCACTTCAAGGCTGGGGAATTGCTCGGCCAGTTCACCGAAACTTTCCACCAGCGCCTGATAGGGCATCGCCTCGTCCTGGGCCACGCGCAGTTGCGCTTCCTGACCACGCATCATGGCCATCGCCCGGCCATTCAGACGCTCACACTGGCGCAGGACTTCCCGCGCTTCTTCGAGCAATGCTTCGCCCGCTTCAGTAAGGCTTGGCTGGCGACCGCTGCTACGCTCAAACAGGCTCACGCCCAGATCATCTTCAAGCATGGCAACAGCGTTGCTGATCGCCGATTGCGCCTTGCGCTGCTGGCGCGCCACGGCGGAAAACGAGCGATGTTCGGCCACATCGACAAACACCCGAAGTTGATCCAGATTCCACTGCATGCTGATTCGCCAACCCATCTTCAGAACAGATAGGTAATGACTTTACCCCATCTGGTGAATCACTAGAATGCCGCCTCAGCAAGCAACGTTTTACATTGAGGATCTGAACCATGAACGCCTACGCCTACCTGGCCATTGCCATCTGCGCCGAAGTGATCGCCACCGTATCGATGAAGGCCGTCAAAGGCATCAGCACCCCCCTGCCGCTAGTGCTGGTCATCGTCGGCTACGCGATTGCGTTCTGGATGCTGACGCTGGTGGTGCGCACCGTACCGGTCGGCGTTGCCTATGCGGTCTGGGCGGGTATGGGCATTGTGATGGTCAGCGTCGCGGCGCTGTTTATCTACGGGCAAAAACTGGATATCCCGGCGATGCTGGGGATGGCGTTGATCGTGCTGGGCGTCGTCGTGATCCAGTTGTTCTCGAAAACTGCCGGGCACTAAAGCCCAACCACATTCCCTTGTAGGAGTGAGCCTGCTCGCTCCCACATTTGGATTTGTGTTCGGCCTGTTGATCATCGACAAATCCGCCCCTTTCCCGAGTCTGTATACTGCGCCCTCGTCTTGAACACTGAGGTCGTTGCATGCCATCCGTTATTTCCACCGACGTTCTGATTGTCGGCGCTGGTGTCGCCGGCCTCTGGTTGAACGCGCGTCTGCGCCGCCAGGGTTTTTCGACCGTGCTGGTGGAAAGTGCCAGCCTCGGCGGCGGGCAAAGCGTTAAATCCCAGGGCATCATCCACGGCGGCGCCAAATACGCGCTGCACGGTGCTCTGACCGGCGCCTCGGAAGCCATCGCCGACATGCCGCGCCGCTGGCGTGAAGCGCTGGCCGGCAATGGCGAGCTGGACCTGTCCGGTGTGCGCCTGCTGTCCGAGGCCCATTACCTGTGGTCGCCGGGGACCCTCGCCGGCAACCTCACCAGTTTCTTCGCCAGCAAAGCGGTGCGCGGCCGCGTTGATCAGGTCAAGGGCGAGCAACTGCCGCCAGCCCTGCAAGACAAGCGCTTCAAGGGCAAGGTCTATCGTCTCGCCGAACTGGTCGTGGATGTGCCAAGCCTGATCCAGCGTCTGGCCGATCTGGCCGGCGATGGCCTGCTCGCCGGGCAAACCATCGAGCCGCTGCTGGAAGCGGGCGTGCTGGTCGGGTTGCAAGTCGACGGCCGCGAGATTCGCGCTCAGCGCATCGTCCTCAGCGCCGGCGCGGGTACCGCCCAACTGCTTGAAGACCTCGGTCTGAGCAAGCCGGCCATGCAACGCCGGCCGCTGCACATGATCCTCGCCAAAGGCCCGGGCCTGAAACCGTTGTACGCCCACTGCCTGGGTGGCGGCAGCAAACCGCGGATCACCGTAACCACACACCCGGCGGCTGACGGCCAATGGGTCTGGTACATGGGCGGCGACATCGCCGAAAGCGAAGGCGTGCACCGCGAGCCGGCCGAGCAGATCGCCACCGCGCAGAAAGAGATCGCACAGTTGCTGCCGTGGATCGACCTCAGCGCCACGCAATGGGCGACCCTGCGGGTTGACCGTGCCGAGCCACTGCAAACCGGGCTGACACGCCCGGACAACGCCTTTCTCGCCGAGCAGGGGCGCTTGCTGGTCGGCTGGCCAACCAAACTGGCGCTGGCACCGGACTTCGCTGACCGGGTCATCGCCTCTCTCGAGCGCGACGGCATCCAGCCGCAAGCCGCCGAACCTTTGCCGGCGCTGCCAAAACCACCCATGGGCGTTCCCGCCTGGGAGCAACTGCTGCCATGACCATTGCCAATCTGCACGACCTTCATCGACCGTTGGGCAGCACCGGCCTGATGGTTTCGCCACTGGGTCTGGGCACGGTCAAACTCGGCCGTGACCAAGGCGTGAAATACCCCAACGGTTTTCAGATTCCCGGCGACGACGAAGCGCGCATGCTGCTGCGTCAGGCGCGGGAATTGGGCATCAACCTGATCGACACCGCCCCGGCCTATGGCCGCAGCGAAGAGCGTCTCGGCCCGCTGCTGCGTGGCCAGCGTCAGGACTGGGTAATCGTCAGCAAGGTCGGCGAAGAGTTTGCCGATGGTCTGTCGCGCCACGATTTCAGTGCAGCACACACACGAATGTCGGTGGAACGCAGCCTGCAACGTCTTGAAACCGATTTTATCGACCTGGTGCTGGTGCATTCCGACGGCAACGACATGGCAATTCTCGAGCACGAAGAGGTGTACGCCACCCTCGCGGCGCTCAAGGCCGAAGGCAAGATTCGCGGCTTCGGCTTTTCTGGAAAAACCGTCGAAGGTGGCCTCAAGGCACTGGAGCAAGGTGACTGCGCAATGGTCACCTACAATCTGAACGAACAAAACGAGAAAGCTGTCATTGACTATGCTGCTGTCCACGGCAAAGCCATTCTGGTGAAAAAAGCCTTGGCCAGCGGTCATGTCTGCCTGAGCCCGGGCGTCGACCCGGTGCGTGCCAGCTTCGAATTGCTGTTCGCACAGCCTGGCGTGGCCAGTGCTATTGTCGGCACGATCAATCCGCTGCACCTCGCCCACAACGTTACGACCGTTGCCCAGGTCCTACGTGGTCACTGACGCCGCCTCGCGGCCTTAAGCAGGAGCCGATATGCCGCGCACGCTCATCAGAAAGAACCCGAGCAACTTCAAGACCCTGCCGCTGTTCGTCGAAGCCACCCCCGAAGGCCTGACCTATCAGAGCGTCGGCATGCCGCTGAACTTCGCGCAGACCTTGCAGCGGCGCAAACCGGTGAGCGTGGCCGACACTGAGCGCTTCTCGCTGGAGCTGGCCAATCTCGGCGTTTCGGTACGTCTGACCCTGCATTGGCAGAATCGCGATTATTGGGTGCTGGTGCGCCAGCGCCGACAGGACCGTGGCGACGTCGTGCTCAAATTGATTTCCGGTTACGTGCCGGCTCATGAGCTGAATATCCCGCTACACACGGCCATTCAGGAAATTGCTGAAGAGTGTTTGCTCGAGACACCGGAAGGCTGGCTCGGCGGGCGCTTCAACGACACCTGGCTGCCAGCCCCCTACTCTGCAGCTCTGCATTATCGCGAAGCCCTGCCGTTTCGCCTGACCCCGTTGTCCGGCTCAGCGCGACCGATCCGTAGCGCCAATCTGCAATTGCTCGAACGGCCTCGGGCCTACGTACACCTGCCGACCGCGTCACTGCAATTGATCTACGACTTGCGCCTGGATGTGCCCAAGGAGGCCAAGTCCCTGAGTCTGTTCCACGTCGACGAGCGTCTGGAAGGTGATCAACTGGTGGCCAGACTCGACCGCAAGCGCCCCGACCTGTACTTGATGCCACTCAAGGACGGCGCGCCACTGGCCGAGCTATACACGCTCAAGCGCGACAAACTGGTGCCGGCCAGCACCCGAGGTCTGTATCTGGCCGAGAGCTTTGCGACACAAACCGGCTGGGTCGTGCGCGAGGAGCGGATTCGCTGGAAGGACTGGCTGGTGCAACAGGGTCTGCAACCGGCGAAAGCCCCGCGTCAGGGGCTCAAGCAGTTGAGCATCAAGGCGCTGCGTTTGGTCGGGCTGGGCAAAAAAACCGCCAAATAGCGGTTTAGCGGCGGCGATCCCACCACGTGCGCAACGCGGCGAAGAAATGGAAGTAGCGGTTTTCGCGCTTGCCCATGCCGCGCTTGGGCGAGAACGACTCCTCGGCAAATGCGCCGGTAATGCGCACTCGTGATGCCTGAGTCGGCAGTGTGCAGATTTTGGCATCCACCTGCTGCAACGCATATTTGAGCAAGCGCTCGGAATGCAGCTTGCGACCTGTCGCCTTGCAGAAATCGAAAATGCGCTCGACCCGTTTGCCGTACGCGACATAGGTATCGCGCCCGCAAACCGCGAAACGGTCGTTCAAACCACCCCACCACTGCCAATCAGGAATGTAGGCGTTGTGTCGCCGCACCTGCGGATGATTGAACACATAGCCGGGCAGCGCGGTGTGGAAGAAATTGTCCGGGCGCACGAACACAACGAAATCCGGATTGAAGGATTCGATCATCGAGGTCACGGTGTGCAACGAGTTGAGCTGATAGATCAGATTACGCAGCGACGCATAGTCATCGGCCCAAGTGTCGCCCTGTGCTTTGACCTGCTCGAAATCCCAGCGCTCCAGCACACCTTCGGTCGAGGTGAGCGTGCCGGTCATCGACTCGAACGGCTGGTAATTGTCCGCCTTCAGTTCACCCTTCTCGCCGGACCGCGTGTTCTGCACCTCATCGATCTTGTACAGATGGTAGAAGCACTTAACGTCGCTGCCCGCAGGCAACTGCGCCAGAACGTTTTGTTCGATAGAGGGGAAGCAGATTGTCGAATTTCTCGGGATCCCGAAAAAAGCCACGGCAATTTTCAACACTCAACAGCACCTTTTGAAAATGGTTCGGGCCTGACGGCAACCGGATTCACGATGTGGCTTACTTTTGCCGAAACAGCTTTTGCCACCAGCGACGGGGTGGCAGCGGCACCACAATGACGTGCGATTTCTGTAGCCAGTCGCGCTCGTAATCCCAGGCATGGCCACCCCACAGCTTTCCTGCTTCGTTGGAAAACCCCAGGGTCATCAGTTGATAGGTATAACCGGCGTGATCACGTAACCAGTCGAACAACACCAGCGTGTTAAAACCCGTGGACGGCCCGACGTAGCGTTTACCGCCAGGCCGGTCGACCGGGTAGTTCCACAGCGGCGGCAGCGGAATGCGATCCCAATACATCGCCACACGCGGCAATGGGCACATCGGTGCGGCACAGCCCACCAGCATGCTGAAACAGCGTTCATTCGCCTGTTCGAACATGCGCTGCACCGGCGGCGCGTAAGGCAGACCAAAAAAATAGGCGTCTTGCGCGTTGTAGCCATGCACGAAGACATTGACGCTGTGCTTGTTGAGCAGCGCCGCTTTGATGCAGGTATTGAAGCTGACGACGACATCATCGGCGCCAATGTCCAGCGCCTGAAAGTCTGCCGCGGTGATAGCCGGATTGTTGGCAACCAGCACGACCCGAGGTGCACGGCCGAGACGCTCGAGAAGGTCTGCAGGCAGAGCGCCCAGAACGGACTGATCACCGCCGGGCAGCGCATCCAGCGCCATGTGTTCGTCGGGTTGCGACGCTTGATGATCCTTCATTCAGACTGGCACCTTCATCCCGTAGCGCAGTTTCACCCAGAACCGTGTGAACGCCGAAGGCGGCTGCCATGGGCGCATCTCACGCTGGATTTCCGTGGCCAGTGCCTGACCGACACGGGCAAAGGAATAACGGCTTTGCGCAAATTCCTGGCCGTTGCGGGCAATGCGCTCCGCGAGTTCCGGATCGCTCTGCAACAGCTTGATCTTCTCCACCGCCTCTTCTTCGCTGCGGTAGAACACGGTGTTGTGCATGTCTTCAAAACCAAGCAAGCGGTCTTCTTCGCCTTGGCTCCAGGCCAGCAACACACAACCGCAAGCCATGGCCTCGTAGTTCTTGATCATGAACTCGTTCATGCCGATGTCGGCGCTGACGAAAATCCTGATGCGATTGAGCGTCTGCAGGTATTCCTCACCCGACTTGGTGCGGGTCACCAGCATCCCGGTCCGCTGCGAGAGCGACTCGAGCATGGCTTTGCGCTCGGCATATTCGGTACTTTTCAGGCTGCCCAGAAAGCCGATGGGAATATCCCGCTCGACGCCGGTGTTGTGCAGCATCTGCTCGTCATAACCCTTGGAGACGAACACCGTGTCGATGCCCTCAGCCAGCATCTTGCGCGCGACCACAGCACCGGACACCAGCGCCCGACAACTCGGCAGGCGACGGTAGAGGCGTGAATACACGCCACGATACTTACTCGCCGGCATGTAGTTCTGGTAGGCGTCGTGTTCGAGGAAGACCAGCCCGGGAATGCACTTGAGCACCCGCAATTGCGGGGCCAGGCGCTTGACCCTGGAAAAGATGACCACACGATCGAAGTTCTGATAACCAACCGAGGCCAGAAACGGCCCCAGGTTCATTTGTTGCCGTTTGCTCAAACGATAGATGAAACATTCATCACAGTTCTGCTGCACGATGTCGTAGAGCCGGTCGAGAATGACCCGCTGCTCGTCCATCACCAGGAGCATGACTTTCATAGATTAATTGACCACGCGACGTAGGCAGGCAAGCGCATCGGATTCAAAGCTGCCTACATCAACGGAAACGGTAAAATCCCCAAGGCAAAATCCGTTCACACGCAGTACACAACAGTAAAAATTCATCTGATCAACGACTGCGGATCTTCTCGACAATCGCAGTTGTCGAGCTGTTTTCCACAAGCCCCAAGACCTTCACGGTGCCGCCATAAGCGCTGACGATATCAGCGCCGACCACCTGATCGATGCCGTAATCGCCGCCCTTGACCAGCACGTCCGGTTTGACCTCGCGCAGCAGGTTTTCCGGGGTGCCTTCAGGGAAACTGATCACCCAGTCCACCGCGCCGAGGCCGGCGAGAACGGCCATGCGCCGGTCGACGCTGTTGATCGGACGGCCCGGGCCTTTGAGGCGGCTGACCGAAGCATCGTCGTTGACCGCGACAATCAGGCGATCGCCCTGTGCCCGCGCTTGTTCCAGATAGGTCACATGCCCGGCATGCAGGATGTCGAAGCAACCGTTGGTGAAGACGATCTTCTCGTTGTGCGCGCGGGCATCGGCCACGGCGAGCAGCAACTGCTCAAGACCCAGCACACCACGCTCGGAACCTTCTTCACGCTGGATGGCGCGACGCAGCTCCGGAGCACTGATGGCGGCCGTACCGAGCTTGCCAACCACGATGCCGGCGGCCAGATTGGCCAGCGCAACGGCGTGGGGCAGGTCTTCACCGGCGGCAATCGCTGCGGCCAGGGTCGAAATCACCGTATCACCGGCACCGGTGACATCGAACACTTCACGGGCACGGGCCGGCAAGTGCAGTGCCGGCTGGTCAGGACGCAGCAGGGTCATGCCGTGCTCGCCGCGCGTCACCAGCAGCGCACCAAGCTCCAGGTCGTGCATCAGGGCGGCGCCCTTGCTCACCAGTTCATGCTCATCGACACAACCGCCGACGATGGCTTCGAATTCGCTGAGGTTCGGGGTGATCAGGCTCGCGCCGCGATAAATCGAGAAATCCTTGCCCTTGGGGTCAGCCAGTACCGGAATGTTCTTCGCACGGGCGGCCTGGATCAACGCCTGATGGTTTTTCAGGGCGCCTTTGCCGTAGTCGGAAAGTACCAGGACCTTGATGCCTTCGAGCAGGTCGTCGACCTGCGAACCGAGGGCCAGGGCATCGGTGGCGAACGGCTCTTCAAAGTCGATACGCAGCAGTTGCTGGTGCCGGCTCATGACCCGCAGCTTGACGATGGTTGGCTGGTGCGCAATGCGCTGGAACAGGGCACGTACGCCCGCGCCTTTGAGACTGTTGCTCAGGCTGTCGGCGGCTTCGTCGTCACCGGTCACACCGACCAGAGACGCCGGTGCACCCAGCGCGGCAATGTTCAAGGCAACGTTCGCGGCACCGCCCGGACGATCTTCGATCTGCTCGACCTTAACGACCGGCACCGGCGCCTCAGGGGAAATCCGTGAGGTTCCGCCATGCCAGTAACGGTCGAGCATGACATCGCCGACTACCAAGACCGGGGCTTGATCGAAACGCGGCATGGACAACTTCATGGAGCAACCCACATACAAAATGAACAGGGGCGCGATATTAACACAGGGTAAAGCGCCGTCCGCCTCAATCTGAAAGGTCGCGCACCCAGAACAATTCGTGACGCCGGACCGCCTTGCGGAAAAACTCGTTACTGCCTGTTGCTGGCCAGCGACGACCCGCCAGGACTTGCTGGATCCAGCGGCGTAATTGCCGCTTGAACACTTGCCCGCCCTGCAGATCGTGCTCCATGGCCAGTGCCATGGCTTTGTCCAGTTGCACATCTGCTGACAACAGCGGACTCCACAGCCGGTCAGCCGGCAATGGCTCGATGGCCGGCGGCAGCGCAATACCGGCACCGGCTGGGCCCATCGGCCAGCGATCGTTGTCGTGCAGGTGATTGGCGTACATCAGCAGGGTTGTCGGTTTCCACTGACTCAGCTCGATAGCCTCAAGCAGCGCCTGGGTAGACGCCACATGATCGCTGTGAGGATCGAGCTCAGGATGCGGTGTGACAATCACTTCTGGACGATAGTGCTCAAGCAGGGCCTTCAGGTCGCCCAGCAGATTTTGCCAGGTCGGCTGCCCATCGATGTCGGCGGGCAGGCTCAACGGATTGTGCCGGCGCACGCTGCGCACATCGTTTTCCTGCGACTCACGGGAGCCGAACGCCTTCACAGGCGCTTCGGCCATCGACGGCAGTTGCAAGCAGTAATAACCCAATTGCACACAGCGATCGGCAGGCACGCCCCCCCAAAGCGGGATCACCAGACTGTCCCAACTGCGCAAACGGCCCTTCAAACGTGCCGCTGCGGCTTGATCAAGGCCAAGACGCTGGAAGTCTTCAGCCTCGATCTCGCCCTGGGTCAGGGTGACGATACTGACGTCTTCGCAACGGCTGTACAGGCCGAATGCGGCGAGTTCGGCATCATCGGCATGGGGAGCAATGACCATCACCCGCTGACGGGAATAATCAGGATTGGCCATGACCCACAACACACCGGTCGCGGCGGGTACGCAATATCGGCCACGCAGCGCCAGAGCACCTTGCGCCAGCGCATCGGCCTGACCGGACAGATTAAGGAAACGCCGCCCTTTGACGCCACGCTCGAAGTCTTGGCGATCATCGCCCACCTCGACGCAGGGATCGAGCCAACGCCCCAGCCAAGTGGATTTCACTTCCAGCTCGAGTACCAGCGTCTCGCCCTGCGCCAGCGGCTCGCTCAGCTGTACGACACCGCCCGCAAGGCTCACCGCCTGCCGCGCGGTTTGCGCCGGGAAGTTGTAGTAATAGTCGTCAGCAGGCCGATAGAACAGATGATCGGCGAACCAGGCCTCGTGTGCGACCCAGGCCAGCACCAGCACCAACGGCACCAGCCACCACGCAACCAACCATCCGATCAGCAACAACCCCACCAGAAAGGCGACCAGGAACAGACGCTTGTTGCGCCGATGGGCCTTGAGAAGCTGTTGCTTGCGAGTGCTCATGGATTCAGACCTTGAAGACCGGCACCTTATGGCACCAGCGATCCTTGTACTCCCGGTCGGCGCGACCGAATGAATAACGCAAAGGCTTGCCCAGCGCTTGCGCGTGCGCCCAGGCGTCTTGGGTGTTGACGAAACTCAGCACACTGCCGGGACTGAACTCGCGGCTCTGCGGGTCAACGCCACCATTGATGTACTCCAGCGACACCCATTGCGGGGCCTCGACGCGATACAGCACCTGAATGGCCACGGGCGCCGAATCGAGCATCACCACCGAACCGGTCATGAACTCGCGCAGCAACGTAAATACTTCAACCAGCCCGGCCTTGCCCGGCACCTCGAAACCCCAGCGACGCTGAAACAGATCGCCGTAAGCGGCAGCCTGTTCCTGCGGGGTGAAGTCGGACATCGGCACCAGCGATCCGCCCGCCTCTTCCAGCAGACGCTGTTCGCGACGCTGGTTGTAGCGGAATTTCTTCGAATACTCTTCCGGCAACCGGGCAAGGGCCAAACCCTCAGGCTGCGGCTTTAACGTACTGATCTGCTCGGCATTGAGTTGCGATACATACGCCACGCGCTGACGCACCGGCACGCTGACATCGGGGGCAATCGGCAGAATGATTTCCGCGTTGCCCATGTCCAGCAAGCCACGCTTGCCCTCGCGCTTGAGCACTTCCTTGGACAAGGCGACATGCCGGCCCCAGCAAGGGATGGCGGCAAGCACATCACCGCCAACGATCCAGCCCAGGTAACGCAGCTCGATGCCTAGGAATGTCGACAAGCGCTCGACGACTTCCGGATGCGTGGCAAAGCTGCCGCCAAATCGCTGCCAGGCCCGGGCGTAGCTGTCCCGGTCGATCTCGGTCCAGCCACGTTCGCGAAAGCTGCGAAACATCGTCAGCATACGTCGGTCGCGTGTGCCGGCTGAGGCTCGTCACCCTCTTCGAACTCTTTGGCATGCAGACGGGCGTAATAGCCGTTTTGCTCAAGCAATTGCGCGTGAGAGCCGCGCTCGACGATACGGCCTTCGTCCATGACCAGAATCAGGTCGGCCTTTTCAATAGTGCTCAAGCGGTGAGCGATCACCAGGGTCGTGCGGTTTTTCACCACATGATCCAGGGCAGCCTGAATATGCCGCTCCGACTCGGTATCCAGCGCAGAAGTGGCCTCATCGAGAATCAGCAACGGCGCATCCTTGAGCAGCGCCCGGGCAATGGCGATACGCTGACGCTGACCACCGGACAGCAGGACGCCGTTTTCGCCGACCATGGTTTCGTAGCCCTGCGGCATCTTGATGATGAACTCATCGGCATACGCCTCGGTGGCTGCGCGCTTGACCTCATCGAACGGCGCGCCGGCCAGGTCGCCGTAGGCGATGTTGTTGGTCACCGTATCGTTGAACAGCGTGACCTGCTGGGTCACCAGAGCAATCTGCCGACGCAGGCTGCGCAGGGTGAAATCCTGCACCTGCACACCATCGAGCAGAATCTGGCCCTGAGCATGATCATGCTGATAAAAGCGCGGAATGAGGCTGGCCAGGGTCGACTTGCCACTGCCCGAGCGGCCAACCAACGCGACCATTTGCCCCGGCTCGACAACAAAGCTGATGTCGTTGAGCACCGCTTTGTCGGTGTCGGGGTAGTGGAAGCTCAGATTGCGCACTTCCAGACGACCTTCGAGACGATCCTGCTCGACCGTGCCCCGATCCACTTCCGCCGGCTCATCCAGTTGCTCGAAAATACTTTCGGCACCGGCCACGCCCTTCTGGATGGTCGAGCTGACTTCCGACAACTGACGGATAGGCTTGGGCAACAGGCCTGCCATGGTGATGTACGCCACCAGATCGCCCGGCGAAGCGTCACCGCGCAGATACAGCACGAGGAACATGACCACGGCCATGGCACTGTACGTAACCAGTTGCAGCATCGGCGTGTAGACCGCACCGGTCTTGGTCATCGTCAACTGCTTGTCGGTGTTGCTCTGGCTGGCATCGCGAAAGCGATCCTTTTCGTACTGCTCGCCGCCGAAGCTGCGCACAACGCGGTAGCCATGAATGGTCTCGGAGGCGACGTGCGTGACGTTCCCCATCGAGACCTGAATCTTCTTGCTTTGCTTGCGGAATTTCTTGCTGGTGCTGTTCACCATCAAACCGATCAACGGCAGGATGGCGACCATCACCAAAGTGAGTTTCCAGTTCATCCACAACAGTGTGCAGAACAGGAAAATCACGGTCATGCCTTCACGGATGACGACTTTGATCGCATCCGTTGCAGCACCGGTGACCATCGTCACGTTGAAGGTGATCCGGGAAATCAGATGGCCGGAATTGTTCTTGTCGAAGAAGCGATTGGGCAACTCCAGCAATTTATTGAACAGCACCACCCGCAGGTCATGCACCAGCCCCAGCGAAACCCGCGCCAGGAAGAAGTTGCCCAGGTACGAGCCCACGCCCTGCCACAGCGCGATGAAGACAATCATCAGTGGCACGGTTTCGAGCAACTGCAGCTTGCCCAGATAAGGGTTGCCCGGGAACAGACTGGCTTCAGGATTGGCCAGACCGTCGACAAAGTATTTGAGGATATAAGCGAGCATCGGTTGAGTCGATGCGAAGATCAGAAACCCGACGATGCTGAGAAGGAAAAGGCCGGCATAAGGCCGCACGTAAGCCAAAAGGCGGAAATAGATCGCCAGCGTGGACTGGGCTTTCGGTTCAGGACTGCTCATGGTGATCCGCGCAATTCAGTGAGGCGCCGATGATATCACACGCGTTTTTACCCCGATAAACATGACTTCAAGCCAGCCTTCGACCAAGTCGGTTAAGATACCCCGCTAATGATGGGGAGCCCGATATGCAATCGATTGATCACAGCACTTACGAGGCACTGCGCAAAGGTGCACACGTACTGGAGGCCGACGGTTCCGGCGACAAGGTGCTCAGATTGGCCGATGGACGCATGCTCAAGCTGTTCCGCCGCAAGCGGCTGCTCAGTTCGGCGCTGTTCTACCCCTATGCACAACGCTTTGCCGACAACACCCGGGCACTCGAACAGCGTGGCATCCTCTGCCCGAAAGTCATCGCGGTCTATCGCATCCCGAGCATCGAGCGCGACGGCGTGTATTACAGCCCGCTGGAAGGCAATACAGTGCGTCAGTTACAAGGCACTGACGAAGAGGCTGACACACTGAGATTCCAGCTGGGCGGGTACTTCGCCCTGCTGCACGAAAAAGGTGTGTACTTTCGGTCGCTGCACTTCGGCAACGTCGTGCAAACCCCCGACAACCGTCTGGGACTGATCGATATCGCCGACCTGCGCTGCCAGAAGCGCGCACTCAGTGACAGTAAACGCCTGCGCAACTTCGCTCACTTGCTGCGCTACAAGGAAGACCGCCAATGGCTGCTGGGCCAGGACGCCGGCGAAACCTTTGTCGAAGGCTATCGCCAGGCGTTGCCGAGCCACCGACAAGCGCCGCTGATCTCACGCCTGCGTCCGCTGCTCGGTTAAGCCTTAGCGTCCGATGATCACCACGGTGGCACCTTTGCGATTGGCGAAATGCTCGATGATGCGCAGCTTGTGCGCCACCAGCCAATCCTTCAGCCAAGGCTCGTCACCTTTGGCCTCGATGAGGAAATATTGATAGTCGCCAGCGTGAGCTGCCGACATTGCTTCCTCTGCGGTCAGCACCGGCATCACGTAGCCGCGACCGGCGTAATAGCTGATCCGCCCATCCTCGAAATAGGTCTTCGCCCCTGGCTCGACGTGGGCAGACATCCAGCGCCCGGCCTCTACATAATGGGTTTTGCCGGCGCCGGTAGAGATGACATTCGAGAGCATCACCAACATCCCTAGAACCACCAGCCACTTGCCGCAACGCGGGAAGTCGCGAACGAACGCCGCCAGCCCCATCGCCAACACGGGCACAAACAACAGATTCAGAAAGCTCAGGTAGCGCGTATTCATGAACTGTTGTTTGATGAAAAACAGCACCAGCACCACCAGATAAAGCAGCGCCGCCCAGGCGAAGGGGCGATAGTCGCGCCAATAGATTCCCAGAACCCCCCAGTTGCGTCGCAGGACGAAGGGGACGGCGAAAGGCCCCATCAGCTTCACGAAACTGATGGTCATGGTCGCCAGGATGCCGAAGAAAATGATCCGGCCAGATTCATCCTGGGAGTACTTGTTGATGAGCGAATTGGCAAATTGATCGCACAGCATCCGGAAGGAAGCAAACACGCTGTGTGGCGCAATCATGTCCAGATACAGCATCACGCGCGCCGACAGGAGCACACCTGAGACCGAAACAGCCAGCAGCCCTAGAACCGGCAACAGCGAAAACTGAACGAACTGCATCCGCCGGTTCGACGACCACAGATTGGGCAACTGCCACAGCGCCAACGCCGGAACCAGCAGCAAAGCCTCCAGCCGAAACAAGGCTGCCGCGACGATAGCCACATGAATGAATGCCGCCCGCAGCCAGCCGCCACGGGCTTGCCAGCGCAGCGCGAGCCAGAGTGTCAGGGTGCAGAAGAACCAGAAACCGCATTCACGGATGATGTCGTTTCGAAAGGCATTCACCGCCGGCATTGCCAATACCACCAGACAAGCCCAACCGGCGAGATGTACCGACCGTTGACGTACGCAGTCCACCATCAGCGCGCTGGTGCCGGCAAAAAAGAGCGCGCACCAAAGATATGCACTCAGCTCCAGCGGCAAATGCAGGACGGTATGAGTAGCGGCCAGCAATAAGGAAAACCAGGGCCAGTCGAAAGCGGCCCAGGCCACATTAGGCCCGTGCTCGGTGACCTGTTGCGCGATATCAATGTACAGCGCGGCATCACGCCCCACTGTGGCGGTGCCCATGACCGCTATCAGCGATAACAGCGCACTGCCCAGAAACGCCAGCCAAACCGGATATTCGTCGATGATTCTGGAGACTTGAGCTCCCACCTTGCCGCCCTTACCTTTCACCCAGCCACCTCACCGACATCCATTACAGGGTCCGCATAGTCTCCGCGACCCGTTTACCGAAACAGCACCCGCAACGCCTTGCGCGTGTAGGACCAGCGCGAAAACGTCCGCCAGTCTGCACGCAAGGCCTTAAAGTAAAACGATTTGGCCAGTTTGTACTCGCCATGGGAATAACAGTCGCGAAACAACGACAGGCAACGCTGCGCCATAAACGCCTGGCGCAAATCAAACATTTCCTCGGGCATCCGCCGACTGGAAAAAACTTCGCTGACCACCTGCTCCGTTCCGGCAGCAAGGCTTTGGCGCAGATCATGGCGCATGCTGTCGGCGTGCTTGTAAATCAGCGCCAGGGGCTCGTCCAGAACGGTGCAGGGGTAGCGCGCCAGCACTTGGGCGAATACTGGCAAGTCCTCGACATTGCGCAAATTTTCCGGGTAATTACCCAAAACGAATACATCGCGGTGCATCGCACAGGCACCGTTGGAAATCGACACCGTCTTGTTCAGCAGGTAACCCTGCAGGCGCTGGCGGGGCGTCACAGGCAGCGGCTTGGCCGCCTGCAAGCTGCGTCGCCCGTCTGCAAACACCGACCAGTGCGCGCCGATCACCATCAGGCTGTTTGGATTACTTTCGAGGTGCTGCGAAAGTGCAGCCAAGGCACCGGGCGCCATTTCATCATCAGAGTCGAGAAACACCAGATACCGTCCGGTTGTCTCTTCCAGCCCTCGATTGCGCACCGACGACAATCCGCCGTTACTTTTGCGCAACGCACGAAAACGCCCGCCGTGCTTGAGCAGGAGTTTTTCGACTACCTCGGGCGTATCGTCCGTCGACCCGTCGTCGATGACCAGCAGATCCGCGGTCGCTTCATCCAACTGCGCCAACACCGATTCCACTGCACGTGGAAGCGTTCGCGCATAGTTGTAAACCGGAATGACGACGCTGATCAGTGTTTCAGTCAAGTTCGTATCCTTTTACACCCGCTTTTACGACCAGAATATCTTCCATGATCAGGTATTCCAGGTCAGAACCGAAAAACATGTTCAGCGCGTCGGTCGGCGAGCAGATCATCGGTTCGCCACGACGATTGAGCGAGGTGTTCAGCGATACGCCGTTACCGGTCAGGTTTTCCAGCGCCTTCATCATGTCGTAGTAGCGCGGGTTGTATTCACGCTTGAGCACCTGGGCACGGGAGGTGCCGTCTTCATGGACGACTTCCGGCACGCGGGTCTTCCACTCTTCCGCCACTTCGAAAGTGAAGGTCATAAACGGTGCCGGGTGATCGATCTTGATCATTTGCGGCGCAACGGTGTCGAGCATCGACGGGCAGAAAGGCCTCCAGCGCTCGCGGAACTTGATCTGGTGGTTGATGCGATCAGCCACGCCAGCCACGCTCGGGCAACCAATGATCGAGCGCCCGCCCAATGCACGCGGACCGAACTCCATGCGCCCCTGGAACCAGGCGACCGGATTACCATCGACCATGATTTTGGCAATCTGTTCCGGCATGTTGTCGAGCTTGCGCCAGGTCGGCTTGCTCTCATGACGGGCGCAGGCGGCGATCACGTCCTCGTTGCTGTACGACGGGCCGAGATAGACGTGCTCCATCTTCTCGACCGGCACGCCTCGGGCGTGGGACACGTAGGCAGCCGCACCAACCGCAGTGCCGGCATCGCCGGACGCAGGTTGCACGAACAGTTCCTTGATGTCGTCGCGGGCAATGATTTTCTGGTTCAGTTTGACGTTCAACGCACAACCACCGGCGAAGGCCAGTTTGCCGGTTTCCTTGAGTACGTCGCCCAGATAGTAGTCGATCATCTGCAACGCCAGTTTCTCGAACAGCGCTTGCATGCTCGCCGCGTAGTGGATGTACGGCTCGTCAGCGATGTCGCCTTCGCGCTTCGGACCCAGCCACTCGATCAGTTTCGGCGAGAAGTAGAAGCCTTTGCCCTTCTCTTTGTAGCGACGCAGGCCGATGACGTTGGCGTAGTCGGTGTTGATCACCAACTCACCGTTTTCGAACGAGGCCAGACGCGAGAAATCGTACTTGCTGGCATCGCCATACGGCGCCATGCCCATGACCTTGAACTCACCGTCGAGCATCTCGAAACCGAGGAACTCGGTGATCGCACCGTACAAGCCACCGAGGGAGTCAGGATCGAAGAATTCCTTGATCTTGTGGATCTTGCCGTTTTCGCCATAGCCGAAGAAGGTCGTGGCGTACTCACCCTTGCCGTCGATACCGAGGATCGCGGTTTTTTCTTTGAAACCGGAGCAATGGTAGGCACTGGAGGCGTGAGCCAAGTGGTGTTCGACCGGCTCGATCTTGATCTTTTTCGGATCGAAACCCAGTTGCTCCAGGCACCAGACAATCTTGTTGCGGTAGCGCTTGTAGCGACGGTTGCCCATCAGGATCGCATCAAGGGCGCGATCCGGTGCATACCAGTAACGCTTGGCGTAGTGCCAGCGCGCTTTGCCGAACAGGCTGATCGGGGCAAATGGAATCGCGACCACGTCAACATCGGACGGCTTGATGCCGGCCTGTTCGAGACAGAACTTCGCCGATTCGTAGGGCATGCGGTTCTTTGCATGTTTATCGCGTACGAAGCGCTCTTCTTCAGCCGCCGCCACCAGCTTGCCGTCGATGTACAAGGCCGCTGAAGGATCATGGCTAAGGGCGCCGGACAGGCCAAGAATCGTCAATGCCACAGGGGTCTAGCCTCTTTAGTCTGCGTGCAGGCGCAATGCGCCTTGAAAATTGATGTGCCCTCGCACAGGGCGAGTGACAGCTAAAGGGCGGGATTATAGCGTAAACGAGTGGGGAATTACCCTGCGCGATTGCCCCAGGGCGAATGGTTTGAAGAAACCTCGCCCCGCTACTCAATAACCGCCCTTGCGCCAGTAAATAGCAAGGTTGCCGTCGGTGACCTGACGATAAACCGTATAGGGCAACGCTACTGTATCGAATACACCGGACAATGGCAGATCCAGAAGCACGAATGGCAAAAGAACCCCACTCGGATCGGGAGGCGCGTTCAACACGCAGAAGTCGAAGGCCAGACCGCTGTAAATCCGCGGAATGGATTGGCAGTAGGTTTTTTGCTTGCGCATGTCGCGGGCGACGTCGGCATCGTCCTGCAATACGGTCATGGTGCTGCCACAGCCAGCCAGAACCCATGAAAATACACCCAGCGTTGCAGCCTGTTTGATGGTCAAGATTCGCCCTCCAAGGTCGTTGGGCAAATTAGCATCGGGACTGCACAGGACACAGTTCATGGATTCTGGAGATACTGTAGGACAAGTCGCTGAATCCTGTCCTCTACTGCTGTACTGGTTTGACTCAGACCGTGTTGGCGATTTTTTTCGGTAAACGCTGATCTATGACCTGATACAACGCACTGCTCTCGGGCCAATTACGCATGAATCGCGCACGGTCACGTATATAAGCCGGGGCGAAACTGCCGGCGGATCCGTGCTGGCACATCGAATCCAGATCGATCAGCGCCCAGCGATCGTGCTGCCAGAACAGATTGTGCCCTTTGAAATCGCCATGGCTGATGCGCTCGTCAATCAGTCGAGCGAACAACAGGTCAAGTGCCAGCAGCTCCGACTCAGGCGCTTCGCCACTTTCAACATAGGGCGCAAAGCGTTCGATGATGTCCGGCCCGGGCAGAAACTCTGTCACCAGATACGCACGACTGCGCAGCCACAAAAAGCGCTTCTCCAGTACCGCCAGCGGCTTTGGCGTCGCGATACCGAGGAACGCCAGGCGATTACCTTCGCGCCACGAATGCCAGGCCCGACTCGGCCGCCAGAAACGCTTGAGCCAATGCGCAAAGCCCTTGATGTTGTAGCGCTTGATCACCAGCGTGCGCGCGCCCGCCTGAACCTTGCCGACGCTCGCCGCACCACCGGTCTTGTACAGATGCCCCTGATCCAGCAGCGCATCGGCCTGATCCAGCACTGGAACCATGGCCGACTCTTCTTCGCGGCGGATCGCGCGCAGACCGAACGCTCCACGCCGCACACTGAACAGCGTGCACTCGCGACCGACCTTGATCAGAAAGTCTTTCAAACGCCAGCGACGCACTTTGTCGATCTGCTTCTGCAAGGCTTCCAGCGGCAATGCGTGCTCGCTGTTGCTCAACAGGTAATACACCAGCAGCTCTTCGGTGAACGGCTCCAGCGCCTTGGGCAACTGAGCGAAAAATACGCCGAGGTTCTCCAGGACTTTTTGTCGCGACAACGGCTGACCGGCGGTTTCTGCGCAAATGCCCGCACCGTCGATCAAGTACAATTGACCGCCGTGACGCAGCAGATTGTCCAGGTGCAGGTCCTCCTGCCAGAGACCTTTGCCGTGCAATTGGGCAATGGCGCCCAGCGCCTCGGCCAATACCGCCGACTGTTCATCAGCGAGCAACGGCAGCGACTCGACCTTGGTCCAGGCATCGCCAAGGCTTTCGGCGCCCTCAAGGAAATCGAACAGCAGCCAGCCACCTTCGTCACTTTTCAAACCATCGGCCAGCAGCAAGGGTGTCGTCATGCCTTGCGCGGCTAACAAGCGCACCCCTTCCAGTTCACGCTGAAAATGCCGGGCGGCTTTGCCACCGACCAGCAATTTGGCCAGCACCGGACGGCCACGCCAGACACCGGCGCCGACGTAGCGTTGCCCTGGCAGCACCCGCAGCAAACTCAGCAGTTGCAGATCCGCACTCCCGGCCGCATCGGCCAGGGTCACGGTCAGCGGCAGTGACGGGGTTCGCCCGACAGCGGCCAGCTCGGACAATTGCATCAGCGCGTCTCCTTGTGACTGCGGCGCGCGGTCAGCCGGACGAGCCAGCTGTCGAGCAGCGAGCTGTCAGTGGGCTGATCGAGATAAGCCGCCAGCAGTTCACGCAGTTGTGCCTCGTTCCATTCCGGCGCGCGGCGTTGCAACGGCTCCAGGTCCTTGATCCGGTCACGCACGCCGAACAACAAGGGACGGGTTTTTTCCAGGTCGATCAATTGCGCCTGATACCCGTCACCGGTGGCGCGCAGAAAAATATGCTTGGGATAAAAGCAGCCGTGCACCTGACGCACACCGTGCAGATGTCGCGCCAGCAATCCGCAGGCCTTGAGAATGGCCGACTGCTGCGCGGCACTGAGCTGCGCCCAACGCTGCAACAGCGACTCCAGATCATTCCAGCCATCGAGTGCCCGGGTCAGCAGGATCGCGCGAACCTCGCCGTCGACCTTGCGCTCACCGAAAAACGCCGCTTGCAGCGCCGGAATACCGAGCTTGCGATAGCGGCTGATATTGCGAAACTCGCGGGCAAAACTGGGCTCACCGAAAGGCGCGTGCAAGGTGCGCGTCAGATAATTGCTCTGGCGCTTGAGATAATAACCCTGCCCTTCCACGTCCAGGCGGAAGACGCTGCTCCAGCCGCCACGGGCGGTATTGGGTTCGTCCACAGCTTCAAGCTGTTTGGCCCACAGTGCGTCAAAAGTGCCGAGACCATGGCGTTCGAGCAGTGCACGGTCTTCAGCGGCAAGAAAATCAGTCATTCGCGTCCCTCGAAAAATCTCACCACGTGCCGAATCCGTTTCTTGTCGGCGCTATCAAGCCGATCGCACTGGCGGTATTGCTTATAGAAGCGCAGGCGTTGGGTATTGGACAGGTGGTATTTGGCGAGTTTATCGAGACAGGCCAGATCCTTGGTGATCCGATACTTGAGCCAGAAGCCGCGCCAGAACTCGCCGTTAGGGCAATCGATCAGAAATATGCGGGCCTGCTCATCGATCAACAGGTTGCGCCATTTCAAATCGTTATGGGTAAATCGGTGATCATGCATCGTCCGGGTATAGCCGGCCAGTTGCCGACTGACGCCATCGACCCAGGCGCGATCCTTGAGTTTCGGATCCTTGCGCTCGGCGAGCGCCGAAAGGTCTTCGGTGTTGGGCAATTCGCGCGTGATCATGGCGCCGCGATCATACGCCGCGCCACGTCGTTCCAGGCCCCAGGCCACGACCTCTGCAGTGGGAATGCCCCACTTGGCGAAGCGTTTGAGGTTCTGCCATTCCATCTTCACTCGCGGCTTGCCGAGGTAGCGGCGCAAGCCTTTACCGGCGCCGACGTAGCGTTTGACGTAATAGTTGACGCCGTTGCGCTGCACGCGGATCACCTCCGACAGCGGGTCGCGGGTCAGGCGCTCGCCCTGCAACGCAAAGACGGCTTCGAGGCTGCCAAAATCATCGGCGAGCTCGCTGTATTGCGACTCGAGAGTCCAACCCGCCATCAGAGCGCATCCCCGTAACGCTGCTTACGTGCATAGAGCTTGTTGGCTTTGCCTTCGAGCCAGTTCAGCAGCGGCGCTTCTTGCACCAGGATCTGGCGCAGCGGTTGCTGGAAATAGCCCTTGAGGAAGCGCAGCTTGTCGCGGCGGGTCAGGCCGATGTCCAGCGCGGAAAAGTACAGCGCGGCCAGATCCTTGTTGCGCCAGCGCTGGGTGATTTTCGCGCGGGTCTGGGCACGGTGCAGGTCGATCACCGACAGTTTGAAGTCGTCCGGCGTCACCGGTTTATCGGTGTGCAACAGGAAGTGGCAGATGTAGCAGTCGCGATGGTTGACGCCGGCGCGGTGCATCATGCCGGTCATGCGCGCGACTTCGGCGATCAGCGCGCGCTTGAGCGTTGGCTCCGGCGGCTGCTTGATCCAGTCGATGCTGAAGTCTTCCAGGCTGACGGTCGGCGCCAGTTCTTCGGTGACGATAAACGAGTGCTGATCCGCCGGGTTGCTGCCCTTCTCGCCGTACGCGACGGCGGTCATGGTCGGCACGCCGACTTCCTGCAGACGCTGGATGGCCTTCCATTCCTGACCCGCGCCGAGTACCGGCAGCTTGGCGGTCAGCAGGTTTTTGAAGATTTCCCCCCAGCCGATGCCACGGTGGATCTTGACGAAAAATCCGTTACCGTCGACTTCCGTGCGCAGTGTCCGGCGTGCTTCCAGCTCGCGGTATACCTCGCCCTGCAAGCCTTCGACTTCGGCGAACGGGTCGCGTCCGGCCCAAAGGCTTTTGAACGGTTCAGCCAGCATCAACTTCATTAAGCGTGCTCCGCCAGAATCACATCGGCCGCGTGCTGCGGCATGCTGTAGAGGTCGGCCGTCTCGGCATAAGCCAGACCATTGCGGCTCCAGGCCGCCCGTGCAGCGTCATCTTTCAACATGTCAGTCAGGTATTGCGTCAGCTGCGCCTGATCGAACGGCTCGTCCAGCACTCGCCCGGCATCGGCCTCGGCAATGTAATGGGCGTAACCGCAGACCGCGCTGACCAGCACCGGCAAACCGGCGACCAGCGCTTCCAGCAACACGGTACCGGTGTTTTCGTTGTACGCCGGGTGGATCAACAGATCGGCGCCAAGCAGGAAACGCGGGATATCGCTGCGCCCTTTAAGGAACGTCACGTTATCGCCCAGACCCAAAGTTGCACTCTGCATCTGGAACAATTTGGGGTCATCCTGGCCGATTACAAACAGCCGGGTGCGTTTCTTCAGTTCGGCAGGCAATGCAGCCAGTGCTTTCAGGCTGCGATCGACACCTTTGGTCTTGAACCCGGAGCCGATCTGCACCAGCAGCAGTTCGTCGTCCCTGAGATTGAATTCAGCGCGGAACCCGGCGCGAATCTCATCGGCATCCGCCGGGCGGCGACGATCCTGGGCAATGCCCGGCGGCAACAGGTGGAAACGCTCAAGCGGCGTGTCGTAATGCTTGATGAACAGCGGTTGCTGCACTTCGGAAATCATCAGCACTTCGGTCTTTGCGTCTTTGGCGAATACCGCGCGCTCGTATTCGGCAAAGTGGCGATAACGGCCCCAGCGGCGATACAGCGAATGGCGCAGGTTCTGCGCCTTGTCTTCGAAGCAGCCATCGGCGGCGTAATAGACGTCCAGACCCGGCATCTTGTTGAAACCGATCAGACGATCGACCGGGCGCTTGGCCAGATCCGCCTCCATCCATGCGCTGAGCTTTTCGTTGCGACGGTGATTGAAGAACGCCTTGACCGGCGCCACCAGCACTTCGAAACCGGGCGGCACGTCGCCTTCCCAGATCAGCGTGTAGACGCGGATCTTATGACCGCGCTTCTGGCATTCGAGGGCGATGCGCATGAAGTCGCGCTGCAAGCCACCGAACGGGAAATATTTGTACAGGACGAATGCCAATTGCATCAGCGCAGCTCCTCAGCCATTAACAACGTGCTCAGTCGGCTGGCGACACGCTCGGGGTTCAAACGCGTGAAGCACAGCGGCTGTTCACGCTTCAGGTCAAACTGACGGGCATCCTGCGCGGTCGGTTGATAGGTACATTTCTTTTGCAGGCACGGCGCGCACGGGAAGTCGCTGGCCAGGTGAATCTGCAATTTGCCGTAAGCGCCGGTCAGGCCCGGATTGGTCGGGCCGAACAGCGAAATGGTCGGCACATCCAGCGCCGCGGCCAAGTGGCCAAGACCGGTGTCCACCGCCACGCAAGCCTGCGCGCCGGCAAGGACTTTGCCGACGCCGGCCAGATTGAGTTTCGGCAGCACTTCAGCGTGTTTGAAACCGGCAGCGATGCGTTCGGCGCGAGCCTTTTCCTGCGGGCTACCCCACGGCAGTTTGACGCCGACGCCGAGGTAACCGACGCGCTCAGTCAGTTCACGCCAATAACTTTCCGGCCAGTGCTTGGTGTCCCAAGTGGTGCCATGCAGGAACACCACGAAGGCGTTTTTTCGCGGCAACTCGACCAGACGTTCGACGTTGAGGCCGTAGTCGCCGAGGCCTTTTGGCAGGTCGTAACCGAGGGCGATGGCGAACAACTGCCGCACCCGCTCGACGGCGTGCTGACCACGGGCGACGGCCAATTTGCGATCATAGAAACGCGAGGCCATCGGTTCACGGGCCGAACCTTTATCGAGTCCGGCTACCGGGGCTTTGACGTAACGGGTCAGCCAGGCGCTTTTCAGCAGGCCTTGGGCGTCGATGACCAAATCGTATTTATTGGCGCGCACGCTTTGCTTGAAGCGTTTCCACTCGCCGCTGGTAATGGTTTTCCAGATGTTTTTGCGCCAGCGGCGGATCGCCACCGGAATCACTTTGTCGACGGCCGGGTGCCAGGTGGGAATCTCGGCGAAGCCTTCTTCAACGACCCAATCGAATTTGATCCCGGGGATCGCCCTGGCGGCGTCAGTCAGCGCCGGCAACGCATGAATCACGTCGCCCAGCGATGAAGTCTTGATCAGCAGTACCCGCAACTTAATGAACCTCGACCACTGAGCCCTGCAATTTCTGCAAGGCATCGTTGACCGCGTCCGGCATCAGCTGGCGCAGGCAGTTGTAATGACCGAAGCGGCAGGTGCGGTCGAAGCACGGGCTGCAATCGAGGCCCAGACGCACCACTTCGACGTGTTCGGCCAGCGGCGGGGTAAAGCCCGGCGAAGTCGAGCCGTAGACCGCCACCAATGGGCGGTTCAGCGCAGCGGCAACGTGCATCAGGCCGGAATCGTTGGAGACCACCGCATCGGCGCAGGACAGCAGGTCGATGGCTTCGGCGAGCGAGGTTCCGCCACTGAGGTTGACTGATTCTTCACGCAGGCCCGGGATCAAGCGTGCGCGGATATCTTCACCGACGGCGTGATCGTTTTTCGAACCGAACAGCCACACCTGCCAGCCTTCGCGAATGCGCGCTTCGGCGACTTTGGCGTAATGCTCGGACGGCCAGCGCTTGGACTCGCCGAACTCGGCACCGGGGCACAGCGCCAACACCGGGCGATCAAGGGTCAGGCCAAACTTGGCCAGCGCCGCTTCACGGGTCACCGGATCGATTTGCAGACTTGGGCGCGGATACGGCTTCGGCAGCTCGGCGTTCGGCTCATAGGCCAACGCCATGAACCGCTCGATCATCAACGGATAGCGTGCTTTATCGAGGGTGCGTACGTCGTTGAGCAGGCCGTAACGGAACTCGCCGCGCCAGCCCGTGCGTTTCGGGATGCCGGCGAAAAACGGCACCAGCGCCGATTTCAGCGAGTTGGGCAGCAGGATCGCCTGATCGTACTGGCCACGCAGGGACTTGCCGATGCGCCGACGCGTCGCCAATTCCAGCGCGCCGTGGCCGAGCGGGAAGCTCAAGGCCTTGCGCACTTCAGGCATGCGCTCAAGGATCGGCCGGCTCCACTCGGGGGCCAGCACGTCGATTTCGCATTGCGGGTGGCGCTGCTTGAGACACTGAAACAGTGTCTGCGCCATCACCATGTCACCGACCCAACTGGGCCCAACGATCAGAATATTCATGTGGTTTCCATAAACGAACCGGGGAGGCATTTACGCCTCCCCGCCTCGAGAATCACTGAGGGAGCGGCACTGCTTGCGATGGGTCATTACCTTCAACATGACTGTCGACTGTCACTCCGCTATCGCGAGCAGGCTCGCTCCCACATGGTTTTGCCTCTGTTCACACATCTGCGACTCACCGCAGATTCATTGTAGGAGTGAGCCTGCTCGCGATGGGGTCGTTACATTCAACATTGTTGTCGTCTGATACTCCGCTATCGCGAGCAGGCTCACTCCCACAGGGTTTTGCATTCATTCTTACATCTGCGTTTCAGCTTAGCCCCATCTCTTTCCATATCCGCAAAACCCGCCGCCGTTCTTCGACAAACTGGTCTCCGGCAATCACCCCCGCGTCCTTCTGCAAGGCCTGCCGGTGGGCGGCGGAGCGGTAGGCTTTATAGGCCTCGCGCAACAGGCTGGCATCTTCGGCAGGCATCAGCCCTTCGTGTTCCAGCTCTTCCAGAATGCGGATGTTATCGGTCCAGCGCAGCAGTGGCGGGTGGCTGTGCGACCACGCCAGGGCCGCGTATTGCACCATAAATTCAATATCGACGATACCACCGGCGTCCTGCTTGAGGTCGAACGGCGCCGTGGCGTCGAAGGCATTTGCTGCGGTACCGGCTGCGGTGCTCTTGGTGCCAAGGTTATCGCGCATCTTCGCGCGCATCTCGCTGACTTCCTGTTGCAACTTGGCCAGATCACGCGCCTTGCCCAGCACCTGGGCGCGAACTTTCTCGAACGCCTGACCGACATCCTGACTACCGACCAACACCCGCGCCCGCACCAGGGCCTGATGTTCCCAGGTCCAGGCTTCATTTTCCTGATAGCGGGCAAACGCACCCAACGAACTGACCAACAGCCCCGAAGCACCGGATGGGCGCAGACGCATGTCCACTTCGTAGAGCTGACCGGAGTTGGTCTGCGCCGTCAGCAAGTGAATGATCCGCTGCCCCAGGCGCGTGAAAAACTGCGCGCCATCAATCGACTTCGGCCCGTCGGTTTCCGCCTGTGGATCGCCGTCGTGGATAAACACCAGGTCCAGGTCCGAACCATGGCCCAATTCCAGACCGCCGACTTTGCCGTAACCGACAATGATGAAACCTGGATCGCACAAGGTGCCGTCGGTGCGCAGCGGCGTGCCGTACTTGGCCACCGTCTGGCGCCAGGCCAGGGCCAGCACTTGTTCAAGAATCGCTTCGGCCAGCCAGGTCAGGTAATCGCTGACTTTCATCAGCGGCAGGCTGCCGGCAATTTCCGAGGCGGCGACGCGCAAGCGGTGCGCCAGTTTGAAATGGCGCAGGGCTTCCATTTGTTGTTCGAGGTCATCTTCGGGAATCCGCGTCAACCGCTCGCGCAACTCGGCGGCCAGTTCCGGCGCCAAGGGCGGCTTGAACAAACGACCTTCGTTAAGCAATTCATCCAGCAGCAGCGGGAAGCGGGTGATCTGCTCGGCGATCCACGGGCTCGCTGCACACAGTGTCAGCAAGCGTCGCAGGGCGCCGGGGTTTTCCGTCAGCAAGACCAGATAAGCCGAACGCCGGGCAACTGCTTCCACCAGCGGCAGCACGCGTTCAAGCACCAGATCCGGATTGGCATGCTCGACAGCCTGCGCCAACAGACGCGGAATAAAGGCATCGAGACGCTCACGCCCCAACCGCTGCATCGCCCGCAGTTGCGGACTGCTGCGCAATCCGGCCAGCGCCTTCAGAGCTTTGCTGGCATCGGCAAAACCGCCCTCCTCCAACTGCCGGCACGCGGCCTCTTCGTCCTGCGCCTCTTCCCACAGCGGCAGCCATTCACCACCGACCACCACTTCGCTTTCGGCGCCTTCATCTTCATCGGGATCGGCAATCACTTGGGCGAAGTGCCAAGCGACGCGACCCCGCCAGAACATCAGTTTTTCGTGGAAAGCATCCCAGTCGGCGAAACCGAGCATGAAGGCAATGCGTGCCTGATCCTGCGCGCCATCCGGTAGCATCTGGGTCTGGCGGTCGGCGATCGCTTGAATGGCGTGTTCGGTGTACCGGAGAAATTCGTAGCCTTCGCGCAACTCGCTGATCACTGCCGGCGGCAAATAACCCTGCCCTTCCAGCGTACTCAGCACCTTTAATAGAGGACGCTGTTGCAGGCTCAAGTCGCGGCCACCGTGGATCAACTGAAAGGCCTGAGCGATAAACTCGACCTCACGAATCCCACCGGAGCCCAGCTTGATGTTGTCGGCCATGCCCTTGCGCCGCACTTCCTGCTGGATCAACTGCTTCATGGTGCGCAGCGCTTCGATCGCCGAAAAATCGAGGTAACGTCGATAAACGAACGGTCGCAACATGTCGAGCAACTGCGCGCCCGCGACCTGATCGCCGGCCACCACCCGCGCCTTGATCATCGCGTAGCGCTCCCAGTCGCGGCCCTGATCCTGGTAATACTGCTCCAGCGCATTGAAGCTCAGCACCAGCGCGCCGGACGAGCCGTACGGGCGCAGGCGCATGTCGACACGAAACACAAAGCCATCGACGGTCATCGGGTCCAGCGCCTTGATCAAGCGCTGGCCGAGGCGAATGAAGAATTCCTGATTATCCAGCGAGCGCTTCACGCCCACCGTTTCGCCGCCCTCGGGGTAGGCGAAAATCAGGTCGATATCCGAAGACAGGTTCAACTCGACCGCGCCGAGCTTGCCCATGCCGAGGATGACCATTGGCTGCGGCTCTCCGCTGCGGCGGCCGGTCGGCGTGCCGAACTGTTCGCAATGGCGGCTGTACAACCACTGATAAGCCTGGTCGATAGTCGCGTCGGCCATATCCGAGAGATCGCGGCAGGTCTGCACCAGATCGGCCTGACGGGTGAGATCGCGCCAGATGATCCGTACTTGATGGCGGGCGCGCTGACGACGCAGGGCGCGACCGAGTTCATCTTCGTTCTGGGCTGCGTTCACCGCGGCGGCAATCTGCGCGCACAATTCACCCGGTGCGAACGCCCGGTCGAGTTCGCCGGACTGCACCAGTGCAAGCAACATCAAAGGGTCACGAACGCTCTGTTCAATGACGAATTCGCTGGCGGCGGTGACGCGGGCGAACTGCGCCCAGCGCTCTGGCGTCCAGTTCGCCAGGCCGTGATCGTCTTCCAGCGCGGCGACGGCCGTACGGAACGACTGCTCGGATCGAGTGACCAACGGCAGGAGAATGGCAGGCAGTTCGGCAAGCACGGGCAGGGTCATGGTCTATCCTTGATCGGCGTATAAATGGCCGCTTGTAGTGATTGGTGAAAAGCCGCTACCCGGAGGACTGTCGAACAAAAGTTAGAAATAGCTGAAATTTCTTTCTCTTTGGCAGCGAACATCAAAGTTTCACCTTTTTCGGATGGCAAAAGACCAACCTTAACGATTATTCTCACAACGCAGCCGGAGGCCACAAGCCATTCTTCTGTAGTTTTACTACTCGTCTATACATTCGAAAGGCTGAAATGCCGGAAGATTTGTAGTAAAACTACACGCCGCCGGAACAACCTATCGGCAATCCAAGAATTTTAAATCGTCTGCCCACAAGGCCAGTCGCAAACTCAGGCAACCGATTCTGGAAGCCTTTCCGCCCTGGAGCAAGCCATGCAAGACCTCGATCCCGTCGAAACCCAGGAATGGCTGGACGCCCTGGAATCGGTTCTCGACAAAGAAGGCGAAGACCGTGCTCACTATCTGATGACCCGTATGGGCGAACTCGCGACCCGCAGCGGCTCGCAGCTCCCTTACGCCATCACCACGCCTTACCGCAACACCATCCCGGTAACCCACGAAGCACGCATGCCTGGCGACCTGTTCATGGAACGCCGCATTCGCTCGCTGGTGCGCTGGAACGCGATGGCCATGGTAATGCGTACGAACCTGAAAGATTCTGACCTGGGTGGTCACATCTCCAGCTTCGCTTCCAGTGCGACCCTGTATGACATCGGCTTCAACTACTTCTTCCAGGCCCCGACCGACGAACACGGCGGCGACCTGATCTACTTCCAGGGCCACACCTCGCCAGGCGTTTACGCCCGCGCATTCATGGAAGGCCGCATCACCGAAGACCAGATGAACAACTTCCGCCAGGAAGTCGACGGTCAGGGCCTGTCGTCCTACCCGCACCCTTGGCTGATGCCTGACTTCTGGCAGTTCCCGACCGTATCCATGGGTCTGGGTCCGATTCAAGCGATCTACCAGGCACGCTTCATGAAGTACCTGGAACACCGTGGCTTCATCCAGCCGGGCAAACAGAAAGTCTGGTGCTTCCTGGGCGACGGCGAGTGCGACGAGCCGGAATCCCTGGGCGCCATCTCCCTGGCTGGCCGCGAGAAGCTGGACAACCTGATCTTCGTCATCAACTGCAACCTGCAGCGCCTCGACGGCCCGGTTCGCGGCAACGGCAAGATCATCCAGGAACTCGAAGGCGTGTTCCGCGGTGCTCAGTGGAACGTGACCAAAGTCATCTGGGGCCGTTTCTGGGACCCACTGCTGGCCAAAGACGTCGACGGTATCCTGCAACGTCGCATGGACGAAGTCATCGACGGCGAGTACCAGAACTACAAAGCCAAAGACGGCGCGTTCGTCCGTGAACACTTCTTCAACACGCCAGAACTCAAGGCGATGGTTGCTGATCTGTCCGACGACGAGATCTGGAAACTCAACCGTGGCGGCCACGACCCGTACAAGGTCTATGCGGCGTACCACGAAGCGGTCAACCACAAAGAACAACCTACCGTTATCCTCGCCAAGACCATCAAAGGTTATGGCACCGGCGCCGGCGAAGCGAAAAACACTGCGCACAACACCAAGAAAGTCGACGTCGACAGCTTGAAGTTGTTCCGCGACCGCTTCGACATCCCGGTCAAGGACGAAGAACTGGAGAACCTGCCGTTCTTCAAGCCAGAGCCAAACAGCGCCGAAGCCCGCTACCTCAGCGAGCGTCGCACTGCACTGGGCGGTTTCGTGCCGCAGCGCCGCGCACAGAGCTTCAGCGTGCCGACTCCGGACCTGGACACCCTCAAGGCCATCCTTGACGGCTCCGGCGACCGTGAAATTTCCACCACCATGGCGTTCGTGCGGATCCTCGCGCAACTGGTCAAGGACAAGGAAATCGGCCCGCGCATTGTTCCGATCATCCCGGACGAAGCCCGTACCTTCGGTATGGAAGGCATGTTCCGTCAGCTCGGCATCTACTCGTCCGTCGGCCAGCTCTACGAGCCAGTCGATAAAGACCAAGTGATGTTCTACAAGGAAGACCAGAAAGGTCAGATCCTTGAAGAAGGCATCAACGAAGCAGGCGCCATGAGCTCGTTCATCGCGGCCGGTACTTCGTACTCCAGCCACAACCAGCCGATGCTGCCGTTCTACATCTTCTACTCGATGTTCGGCTTCCAGCGTATTGGCGATCTGGCCTGGGCCGCTGGCGACAGCCGTACCCGTGGCTTCCTGATCGGCGGCACCGCCGGCCGGACTACCCTGAACGGTGAAGGTCTGCAACACGAAGACGGTCACAGCCACCTGCTGGCCGCGACCATCCCGAACTGCCGCACCTACGATCCAACCTACGGCTACGAGCTGGCGGTGATCATTCAGGACGGCATGAAGAAGATGACCGAAGAGCAACAGGACATCTTCTACTACATCACCGTGATGAACGAGTCGTACCAGCAGCCAGCCATGCCGGCCGGTGCCGAAGAAGGCATCAAGAAAGGCATGTACCTGCTCGAAGAAGACACCCGCGATGCGGCGCACCACGTACAGCTGATGGGCTCCGGCACCATCCTGCGTGAAGTCCGTGAAGCGGCGAAGATTCTGCGTGAAGAGTTCAACGTTGGCGCCG
Source organism: Pseudomonas sp. GM24 (assembly GCF_000282235.1). Classification (NCBI taxonomy): domain Bacteria; kingdom Pseudomonadati; phylum Pseudomonadota; class Gammaproteobacteria; order Pseudomonadales; family Pseudomonadaceae; genus Pseudomonas; species Pseudomonas sp. GM24. The sequence continues at coordinate 36,400 of NZ_AKJR01000063.1, forward strand.
ACGTCTGGAGCGTTACCAGCTTCAACGAACTGCGTCGCGACGGCCTCGCTGTCGAGCGCAGCAACCGTCTGAAGCCTGGCCAGAAGCCTAAGCTGAGCTACGTCGAAGAGTGCCTGAACGGCCGTAAAGGTCCGGTCATCGCCTCTACCGACTACATGAAGCTGTTCGCCGAGCAGATCCGTCAGTGGGTACCGTCCAAGGAATTCAAAGTCCTCGGCACCGACGGTTTCGGCCGCAGCGACAGCCGCAAGAAACTGCGTCATTTCTTCGAAGTCGACCGTCATTTCGTGGTGTTGGCAGCCCTGGAAGCACTGGCTGACCGTGGTGATATCGAACCTAAAGTCGTGGCTGAAGCCATCGTCAAGTTCGGCATCGACCCGGAAAAACGCAACCCACTGGACTGCTGAGGAGACATTTTGTGAGCGAACTCATTCGCGTACCTGACATCGGCAGCGGTGAAGGTGAAGTAATTGAACTGTTTGTGAAGGTCGGCGACCGTATCGAAGCCGACCAGAGCATCCTGACCCTGGAATCGGACAAGGCCAGCATGGAAGTGCCGGCCCCGAAAGCCGGCGTCATCAAGAGCCTGAAAGTGAAGCTGGGCGACCGTCTGAAAGAAGGCGACGAACTGCTTGAACTGGAAGTCGAGGGCGCCGCTGAAGCGGCCCCTGCTCCGGCTGCTGCTCCGGCTAAAAAGGCCGAAGAGAAACCGGCCGCCGCTCCTGCCGCGGCTGCGCCTGCCGCTGCTCCTGCTGCCGCTTCGGTTCAGCAAGTGCACGTGCCGGACATCGGCTCGTCGGGCAAAGCCCAGATCATCGAGATCCAGGTCAAGGTCGGCGACACCGTCGAAGCTGATCAATCTTTGATCACTCTGGAATCCGACAAGGCGAGCATGGAAATCCCGTCGCCTGCCGCTGGCGTGGTCAAGGCCATCAGCGTCAAGCTCAACGACGAAGTCGGCACTGGCGACCTGATTCTGGATCTGGAAGTGGCGGGTGCTGCGGCCCCTGCTGCTGCCGCTCCGGCTCAGGCTGCTGCACCGGCCGCTGCCGCTGCGCCTGCTCCGGCAGCCGCGCCAGCAGCACCGGTTGCCGACAGTGTTCAGGACATCCACGTTCCGGACATCGGTTCGGCTGGCAAAGCCAAGATCATCGAAGTGTTGGTCAAGGCTGGCGACAGCGTTGAAGCCGACCAGTCGCTGATCACTCTGGAATCCGACAAGGCGAGCATGGAAATTCCATCGCCTGCCGCTGGTGTGGTGGAAAGCGTTTCCATCAAGCTGGATGACGAAGTCGGTACCGGCGACCTGATCCTCAAGCTGAAAGTCAAAGGCGCGGCCCCTGCTGCTGCCCCGGCTCCAGCTGCCGCTGCTGCTCCGAGCGCTCCGGCACCTGCCGCGGCTGCTCCGGCTGCCGCTGCACCTGCTGCTGCCGCTCCAGCCGCCGCACCGGCCAAGCCGGGCGCGAAAGTTCACGCCGGTCCAGCCGTGCGTCAACTGGCTCGCGAGTTCGGCGTCGAGCTGAACGCTGTCGGCGCTAGCGGCCCGCACGGTCGTATCTTGAAAGAAGACGTGCAGGTTTACGTCAAAGCGATGATGCAGAAGGCCAAGGAAGCACCGGCCGCTGCAGCAGGCGCAACCGGTGGCGCGGGCATCCCGCCGATTCCGGTCGTTGATTTCAGCCGTTTCGGCGAAATCGAAGAAGTGCCGATGACTCGCCTGATGCAGATCGGCGCGTCGAGCCTGCACCGCAGCTGGTTGAACATCCCGCACGTGACTCAGTTCGATTCGGCTGATATCACCGAGCTGGAAGCGTTCCGCGTCGCGCAGAAAGCCGTTGCAGAGAAGGCCGGCGTCAAGCTGACCATCCTGCCGCTGCTGCTCAAGTCGTGCGCGCACATGCTCAAGGAGCTGCCGGACTTCAACAGTTCGCTGGCGCCAAGCGGCAAGGCGATCATCCGCAAGAAATACGTGAACATCGGCTTCGCCGTCGACACCCCGGATGGCCTGCTGGTACCGGTCATCAAGAACGTCGACCAGAAGAGCCTGTTGCAACTGGCAGCCGAAGCCGCTGCGCTGGCCGCCAAAGCCCGCGACAAGAAGCTCACCGCTGACGACATGCAGGGCGCTTGCTTCACCATTTCCAGCCTCGGCCACATTGGCGGCACCGGCTTCACGCCGATCGTCAACGCGCCGGAAGTGGCGATCCTCGGTGTTTCCAAGGCAACCATCCAGCCAGTCTGGGACGGCAAAGCCTTCCAGCCGAAACTGATGCTGCCGCTGTCGCTGTCCTACGATCACCGTGTGATCAACGGCGCCGCTGCCGCACGCTTCACCCAGCGTCTGGGCAGCCTGCTGGCCGACATCCGCACGATCCTGCTGTAACTCGGTCGGCCCTCCAGCAACGGAGGGCCGATTGCTGCACCCTTTCGAGCGCCACACGCTCGTACCTCAACCCCGTCAGTTTGGCGGGGCTTTTTTTTGCCTGAAGAAACATACCCTCTCGTCTTTTTCCCACACGTCGCGCTGACATCGGCCACAACCCCGGTCGACTTGGCCCCGATCTTTTTTATTCGATACGCAACTAACCTAGCCCCAACCAATTCAACTAAGAAAAATTAGTAGAACCCTGTTAATCAAAGTTAACTCGAATGGATTCGACATGTTAAAACCAACTATCGGCCCGATTGTCGGCCACGTCACAACTGATCACGCGCGCATCTTCATACGGGGCGATCAGCAGAATAAATCACCGGTATTTGCCGCAGTGCGTTTTCGCAGTTCCGGTACACAACAATGGTCGAAAGGTAACTTCGCCCGCCTGAGCGAATTACGCGACATGTCTGAAGTATTCGCCCTCAACAATTTGAATAGCGACACCGAATATGAATATCAGGTCGGCTGGTTCAGCCCGATGAATCCGGTGCACACCCCGGACAGCGTCGCCGAACTGCCGCTGCAATGGCCACGAGAGATCTATCGTCTGCGCACCCGCTCCAGCAAAGCCCTGCAACCCAAAGCCTATATCGTCGGCTCCTGCCGCTACCTGCGCATGACCGCCGGCATCGCCTCCCTGCCGCAATTGGGCGATCGGATCTTCGCGTCCATCAACCAATTGATCGAGGGCATACAACCACCGATCAGCGCGGTATTGATGACCGGCGATCAAATCTACGTCGACGATTTGAATCTGCTTGCACCGGATCGCGAATATAAAGACATCCTGAGCAAGTACCGCGCGGCTTTTTCTCAACAGAATATAAAACGACTGATGGCCGGCACTTCGACTTACATGATTCTCGATGATCACGAAATCGAAGATAACTGGCCCGCCAATGCCAGCAAGTCCGACGGCGACTTATACCGTAATGCCATGGCCGCCTATGAGTTGTATCAGGCCAGTCACAGCCCGGCACATCCGCTGACAACTAACGGAGATATAGATCACGCAACACTCGAGCATTACTGGTATCAATTCAGCGATGGCGATATTGAATGGTTTGTGACTGACAGTCGCACCCGCCGCAACTTGTCAGCCGATGACCGACGCATCCTCGACGAGGCACAGGAACAGGCCTTGTTGAAATGGCTGAGCAACAGCGAGGCGCGGGTCAAGTTCGTGGTCACCAGCGTGATGTTCTATCCGGATCGCAAACTTCATGGCGATGACGCCTGGAAAGCCTTCCCCGAACAGCGCCTGCGCCTGCTGGAAACCATCCGCACCCAGCGTATCAAGAATGTCGTGTTTATTTCGGGTGACGTACATGGCTCGCTGACCGCTCGCCTGAGCCACAGCGAAGACCCGGACTTCGAAGTCCACACCGTGGTGTCCTCGCCGCTGTGCAACAGCAAACTGCTGCCGTACGCCAAAGCGTCCACGTTCATTCTGGATCAACCGCTGGTGCGCACGGCGGCGGGCGATTATCGGCATGAACTGACGAGCAGCGTGGTGAGTGAAGACAATTTCGCTCATCTGGTGGTCGAGGCGGGCCAGATTCAGGTCAATTACCACGACCGCGATGGCAAACGCCTGCAATCGATCACCCTCCCACTGCGTTGAATTGCCGGCCAAAAAGACGCCGTTGCGGGGCACAAACCGCTCTGCAACGGCAGTCTTTCAATGCAACAGGATTACTTTTTACCGCACGCTGGAGAAATCTTCAGCGCAGCCGACATATTCTTATAGCACTTGGCCTTCATGTCTCTTGTCAGTCGGTGCCGCAATGATGCAACCTTGCCGCAGGCAACAGTAAAGAGGGCGAGAGCCCGGCGCGTTCAGCATATTTCCAAGCGAGTTCCCTTCATGAAGAGCCAACCCGATGCCGCCAGCCGTATGGCGGCCGAGGTAGTGACGCAGTTGCCTGTGCCCTCGCGGCTCGGCATGCTGCGTTTCGAGCGCTTGAATGAAGCCAGTTGGGCCATGCTGTTTCTCGATCCCAACTGCGAACGCCAGTTCGGCCAGCCGGCCGTTGAGCTTTGCGCGCTGGTCGGCTCACCCTACGCCAGCCTGATGGAACCCGAAGCGCGCTATCAACTGCACGATGCGATTCAGCAACAGCTGACCGCCAGCCCGCATTATCTGGTGCGCTATACCCTGCACACGGCTGCCGGTGCGCTGAACATCCTTGAGTTGGGCGAAGCCTACAAACAGCACAATCGTCACCTGCTGCGCGGCTATCTGCTGGCGGTCGATCACGTCTTCGACGAAGTGTCGCTGCTACCCTCCGTCGATCTCGAAACACAGAATTCGCGCCTGCAAATCGCCCTCGAACTCAACCAACGGGCGCAGCAGGAACAACTGCAGCACCTGGAACGCGTACGCGCCCAACAGGACCTGATTCTGCTGCTCGCCCGTCAGCGCTACAGCACGCATAACTCGCTGCAGGAAGCCGCCGAGCTGATCACCCGCTGCGCCTGCGATATCTATGAAATCGACTGCGCCAGCCTGTGGAACCTCGAAGGCCAGCAGTTGGTGCCGATCTCCGCGTACCACCGCGCGACCCAGGAATACATCCTCCCGGACGTGATCGACATCAGCAGTTTCCCCGACTACATGGAAGCTCTGCACAGCAGTCGCGCCATCGACGCACACAACGCGATGCGCGACCCGCGCACCCGAGAGATGGCCGAAGCGCTGCGCCCGCGCGACGTCAACGCCATGCTTGATGCGAGCATTCGCGTCGATGGCCAAGTAGTCGGCGTGCTGTGCCTGGAGCAGACCGGCGTCACCCGCGCCTGGCAGTCCGACGAAATCGCCTTTGCCGGCGAGCTGGCCGACCAGTTCGCGCAAGTCATCAACAACCACAACCGCCGCACCGCCACCAGCGCCCTGCACCTGTTCCAGCGTGCGGTCGAGCAAAGCGCCAACGCCTTTTTGCTGGTCAATTGCGACGGCGTGGTCGAGTACGTCAACCCGAGTTTCACCGCGATCACCCAGTACACCACCGAGGAAGTCCACGGCCAGCGCCTGTCCGAGCTGCCGGCACTGGAGAACCTCAGCGAACTGCTGTTCGACGCGCCCTCGGCGCTGGCCAAGAGCAACAGTTGGCAGGGCGAATTCAAGAGCCGCCGGAAAAACCTCGAACCGTACTGGGGCCAGCTGTCGATCTCCAAAGTCTATGGCGACAACCGCGAGCTGACGCACTACATCGGCATCTACGAAGACATCACCCAGACCAAACTGGCGCAGCAGCGCATCGAGCGTCTGGCCTACACCGACAACCTGACCAACCTCGGCAATCGCCCGGCATTTATCCGTAATCTGGACGAACGCTTCGCCCGCGATAGCGATACGCCGATCAGCCTGTTGCTGGTGGACATCGACAACTTCAAACGGATCAACGACAGCCTCGGTCACCAGACCGGCGACAAACTGCTGATCAGCCTGGCCCGACGCCTGCGCAACAGCCTGAGCCCAAGCGGCAGCCTCGCGCGGTTCGCCAGTAACGAATTTGCCGTGTTGCTCGACGACACCGATCTTGCCACCGGCCAGCAGATCGCCAACCAATTGTTGGCGACGCTGGATAAACCGATGTTCGTCGACAACCAGTTGATCAGCGTTACCGGATCGGTCGGCCTGGCGTGCGCGCCGCTGCACGGTCGTGATCCGCAAACGCTGATGCGTAACGCTGGCCTGGCGCTGCACAAGGCCAAGGCCAACGGCAAACATCAGGTGCAAGTCTTTACCGAAGCGCTGAATGCCGAGGCCAGTTACAAACTGTTCGTCGAAAACAACCTGCGCCGCGCCCTGACCCAGAATGAGCTGGACGTGTTCTACCAGCCCAAGCTGTGCCTGCGCAGCGGGCGCCTGCTGGGCATGGAAGCGCTGCTGCGCTGGAACCACCCGGAACGCGGCATGATCCGCCCGGACCAGTTCATCAGCGTCGCCGAAGAGACCGGCCTGATCATTCCGATCGGCAAGTGGATCGCGCGCCAGGCCTGCCGCATGAGCAAGGCACTGACCGCCGCCGGCATGGGCAATCTGCAAGTGGCGATCAACCTGTCGCCCAAGCAGTTCTCCGATCCGGATCTGGTCGCCTCGATCGCCAACATCCTCAAGGAAGAAGCGCTGCCGGCCTATCTGCTCGAACTGGAACTGACCGAAGGCCTGCTGCTGGAAGCCACCGAAGACACGCACTTGCAGCTCGACCAGCTCAAGCGCCTCGGGCTGACGCTGGCCATGGACGACTTCGGCACTGGTTATTCGTCGCTGAGCTATTTGAAAAAATTCCCGATCGACATCATCAAGATCGATCGCAGCTTCATCCATGAAATCCCCGACAATCAGGACGACATGGAAATCACCTCGGCGGTGATCGCCATGGCGCACAACCTGAAACTCAAGGTCGTGGCCGAAGGTATTGAGACCGCCGAGCAACTGGCGTTCCTCCGTCGTCATCGTTGCGACGTCGGCCAGGGTTACCTGTTCGACCGGCCGATTCCGGGCGGCGAACTGATCCAGGCGCTGAAACGCTACCCGCGCGGCCCGCTCTGCCTCTAACTCCCGCCGCCCCTCATGTAGGAGCTGCCGCAGGCTGCGATCTTTTGATCCTGTTTTTCAAAGACAAGATCAAAAGATCGCAGCCTTCGGCAGCTCCTACATTGGATAGTGCGAAGTCGGTCATCATTCGGCACACTGGCGGTCTGACTTTTTACATCCAACCTGACTGAGAGGAACGATCATGGTTCTGCGCTCGGAAATTCTGGTGAACAAAAACGTGCTCCCGACTAAAGAACAAGCTCTGCCCGGCCGCGAAACCGCGATGACCCTGCCTGAAAAGCACTTCGTCTTCGAACAAACCCCGCTGCTTGGCCCGTTTTTCCAGGACGTCGACTTTGCGATCTTCGGTCTGGGCTGCTTCTGGGGTGCCGAGCGCCGCTTCTGGCAGCGTGAAGGCGTGGTCAGCACGGTCGTCGGTTATGCCGGTGGTTTCACGCCGAACCCGACCTACGAAGAAGTCTGCTCGGGCCTGACCGGCCACGCGGAAGTGGTACTGGTGGTGTATGACAAGGCCAAAGTCAGCTATGAAGAGCTGCTGGCGATGTTCTGGGAACTGCACAACCCGACGCAGGGCATGCGCCAAGGTAACGACATCGGCACGCAGTACCGCTCGGTGATCTATGCGACTTCGCCTGAGCATCTGGATGCGGCGCTGAAGAGCAAGGCGACCTATCAGGCTGAACTGTCGAAGGCGGGTCTGGGCGAGATCAGCACCGAGATCGAACAGGCGCCGACCGTGTACTTCGCCGAGGCGTATCACCAGCAGTATCTGGCGAAGAATCCTGAGGGTTACTGTGGGATTGGCGGCACCGGCGTGTGCATGCCAGCGAGCTTGGCGGGTAACTGACCCTTTAAAGCAAAAGATCGCAGCCTTCGGCAGCTCCTACAGGAGATCAGTGATCGTCCGCACATTGGTGGACGACGCCGAACTGGGTAGGAGCTGCCGCAGGCTGCGATCTTTTGATCTTGCCGTTGATCAGCTCTCGGCGATCAACCAATCCATCTGCCAGCCACCCTGGGTCTGCCCCAGCTTCTTCGACAACCACGGCAGCAACTCACGCAATTCTTCCTCCAGCCCCCACGGCGGATTGGCAATCGCCATGCCCGAGCCGTTCAGGCTGTTCGGCGTATCCAGCGGATGCACCAGCAGCTCCACGCGCAGCAACTTCGGCGCACCGGTGCCAGCCAGATCCTGATAGAACCTGCGCAACGCACGCTGATCCTTCACCGGATACCAGATCGCCGCCACGGTTTGGCGCATGCGGCCAATCGCCTCTTTCAACGACGCTGCGCAACGCTGCATTTCATCGAGCTGCTCGAACGGCGGATCAATCAGCATCACCGCACGCTTCTCCTGCACCGGCAACATCGCCCGTGCCACGTGCCAACCCTCGCCCAGATGAACCTTGACCCGACGATCACCGGCCATGTTGTCCTTGAGCAGTACGCCGTCTTCCGGGTGCTTCTCGTTGAGCATCACCCGATCCTGCGGGCGGGTCAGGCGCCGCGCCAGCTCCGGCGAACCCGGGTAGTAGCGCAACTGGCCATCCGGGTTCATCTCGTGCAGCACCTTCATGTAGTCGGCGGTCAGCGCTGGTAAATCCGGCTGATCCCACAAGCGCGCGATGCCTTCCAGGTACTCACCGGTACGGTTGGCCTGATCACCCTGCAAGTCATACAGACCGATGCCGGCGTGCGTGTCGAGATAGGCAAACGGCTGCTCCTTGCGCGACATCAGGGCGATGAGGCGGGTCAAGGTCAGGTGTTTGAACACATCGGCGTGATTGCCGGCATGGAAGGCGTGACGATAATTCATGGCTGCTCCTGCGAAGGGCGCAAAGTTTACCTTTTACCGGGCGGCAAGTCAGGGGTTGGCGGCTGAGCGGACAAAAGCCTTTCCCTCACCCTAGCCCTCTCCCGGAGGGAGAGGGGACTGACGGTGGTGATCTTGCGAGTTACATCGACCTGAAAGATCG
>NZ_AKJR01000064.1:0-7041 GCF_000282235.1 Pseudomonas sp. GM24
CGAGGGCTGGGGTGAGGGCAAGCGGACAACCCTAATGCAAGGGCTTAGCCCCTCAACGATGCCATGACCACCCCACTCCCCTGCTACCACTGCGCCCTGCCCGTTCCGTCCGGCAGCCGCTTCACCGCTCTTGTACTCGGGCAATCCCGCGAATTCTGCTGCCCGGGTTGTCAGGCCGTGGCTGAAGCGATCGTCGCCGGTGGTCTGGAAAGCTATTACCAACACCGCAGCGAAGCCTCGGCCAACCCCGAAGCGCTGCCGGTGCAACTGACCGACGAACTCGCGCTGTACGACCGCGCCGATGTGCAGCAACCCTTCGTGCGCCACGAAGGCGAGCTGGCCGAAACCACCCTGTTGATGGAAGGCATCAGTTGCGCCGCCTGCGGCTGGCTGATCGAGAAACACCTGCGCACGTTGCCAGCGGTGGCCGAGGCGCGACTGAACCTGTCCAACCATCGCCTGCACGTGCGCTGGGCCGACGCGCAATTGCCGCTGAGCCAGATCCTCGCCGAACTGCGCCACATCGGTTACGCCGCCCACCCGTATCAGGCCGATCGCGCCAGCGAACAACTGGCCAGCGAAAACCGCCTCGCTCTGCGCCAGCTCGGCGTGGCCGGTTTGCTGTGGTTTCAGGCGATGATGGCAACCATGGCCACCTGGCCGGAATTCAACATCGACCTCAGCCCCGAGCTGCATACGATTCTGCGCTGGGTCGCACTGTTCCTGACCACGCCGATTGTGTTCTACAGCTGCGCGCCGTTCTTCAAAGGCGCAATGCGCGACCTGCGCACGCGCCACCTGACCATGGATGTTTCGGTGTCGCTGGCGATCGGTAGCGCCTACATTGCCGGGATCTGGACGTCGATCACCGGCGTCGGCGAGTTGTATTTCGACGCGGTCGGGATGTTTGCGCTGTTCCTGCTTGCCGGGCGCTATCTGGAACGTCGTGCCCGCGAGCGCACTGCCGCCGCGACGGCGCAGCTTGTGAATCTATTGCCGGCTTCGTGCCTGCGTCTGGATGCCGCCGGTCAGAGCGAACGTATCCTGCTCAACGAGCTACGCCTCGGCGACCGGATTCTGGTGCAGGCGGGCTCGATCCTGCCGGCGGACGGCAAGATCATCGACGGCCAGTCGAGCATCGACGAATCACTGCTGACCGGCGAATACCTGCCACAACCGCGCGTGCTCGGCGATGCAGTCACCGCTGGCACGCTCAACGTCGAGGGCGCGCTGACCGTGGAAGTGCAGGCGCTGGGCCAAGACACGCGCCTGTCGGCCATTGTCCGTCTGCTCGACCGCGCCCAGGCAGAGAAACCGCGACTGGCGGAAATCGCCGACCGCGCCGCGCAATGGTTCCTGCTGCTATCACTGATCGCCGCAGCCGCCATTGGCCTGCTCTGGTGGGAGCTGGATTCGTCGCGGGCGTTCTGGATTGTCCTGGCCATGCTCGTCGCCACCTGCCCGTGCGCCCTGTCGCTAGCGACGCCGACCGCGCTCACGGCCGCCACCGGCACCTTGCACAAACTTGGGTTGCTGCTGACTCGCGGCCATGTGCTGGAAGGCCTGAATCAGATCGACACAGTAATCTTCGACAAAACCGGCACCCTCACCGAAGGGCGACTGGTGCTGCGTTCGATTCGCCCACTTGCGGCGCTCGACAGTGATCAATGTCTGAGCCTCGCCGCCGCTTTGGAAAACCGTTCGGAGCACCCGATCGCCCGCGCTTTCGGCCGTGCGCCGCTGGCCGCCGAAGACGTCCACAGCACGCCGGGGCTTGGCCTCGAAGGTCTGGTGGGTGGGCAGCGTTTGCGCATCGGCCAGGCGGAGTTTGTCTGCGCCCTCAGCGGCACTGCAACACCGTCGATGCCGAACGAGGCCGGCCAATGGCTGCTGCTTGCCGACACTCAGGGGCCACTGGCCTGGTTCGTCCTCGATGATCGCCTGCGCGACGATGCCCCTGCCCTGCTCGCCGCCTGCAAGGCACGCGGCTGGCGCACATTGCTGTTGTCCGGCGACAGCTCGCCGATGGTCGCCAGCGTTGCCGCTGAACTCGGTATCGACGAAGCCCGTGGCGGCTTACGCCCGGACGACAAACTGCAAGTCCTGCAGCAGTTGCACAAGGAAGGTCGCAAAGTGCTGATGCTTGGCGACGGCGTCAATGATGTGCCGGTGCTCGCGGCGGCCGACATCAGTGTCGCCATGGGTTCGGCCACCGATCTGGCGAAAACCAGTGCTGATGCGGTGCTGCTGTCCAACCGCCTCGACGCCTTGGTGCAGGCGTTCACCCTCGCGCGCCGCACCCGTCGGGTAATCATCGAGAACCTGCTGTGGGCGGCGCTGTACAATGGCCTCATGTTGCCGTTCGCCGCCCTCGGCTGGATCACGCCGGTGTGGGCCGCCGTCGGCATGTCGATCAGTTCGTTGACCGTGGTGCTCAACGCGCTGCGCCTGACTCGCTTGCCGAGTCCGCCGCCCGCCAGCACCCGATCGCACACCCGCCCGCTGCCGGCCTGAGCCGCGCGGGCGCCTGGAGTACAGATGCCAGCTCTTTACGTGATGATTCCGGCCGCGCTGCTGATCGTGGCCATCGCCGTGTACATCTTTTTCTGGGCGGTGGACAGCGGTCAGTACGACGACCTCGACGGCCCGGCGCACAGCATCCTGTTCGATGATCAGGATCCGAACCACACCGCCGCCGTGGACGAAGCCAATTCCAACAAACCCGACGACAAGGCCCCACCCCATGCTTGAACTGGCGCCCTTGCTGGTCTCGGCATTGATCCTCGGCCTGCTCGGTGGCGGTCATTGTTTGGGCATGTGCGGCGGTTTGATGGGCGCGCTGACCCTGGCGATTCCCAAGGAACAGCGCAGCCGCCGCTTTCGTTTGCTGCTGGCGTACAACCTTGGGCGAATTCTCAGTTATGCCACGGCGGGCCTGCTGATCGGCTTGGCCGGGTGGGCGTTGGCGAACAGTCCGGCGGCGCTGTTCATGCGTGTGCTGGCCGGGTTGTTGTTGATTGCCATGGGTTTGTATCTGGCCGGCTGGTGGAGCGGGCTGACGCGCATTGAAAGTTTGGGGCGCGGTCTGTGGCGCTACATTCAGCCGGTCGCCAATCGCTTGCTGCCAGTGTCGAGTCTGCCTCGCGCGCTATTGCTTGGCGCGTTGTGGGGCTGGCTGCCGTGTGGGCTGGTTTACAGCACATTGCTGTGGTCGGCGAGTCAGGGCAATGCACTGGACAGTGCGTTGCTGATGCTTGCGTTTGGTCTCGGCACCTGGCCGGTATTGCTCGCCACGGGCCTTGCGGCAGAACGCGTCACGGCCATTTTGCGCAAACGCAGCGTGCGCATGGCCGGTGGATTGCTGGTGATCCTGTTCGGGATCTGGACCCTGCCTGGCCCTCATCAGCATTGGCTCATGGGCCATTAAGATCAGAAGATCGCAGCCTTCGGCAGCTCCTACCTTTGGAATGCGTTTCCCTGGAGCTGCCGAAGGCTGCGATCTTTTGATCTTATGCTGTTGATGCAAATCAAGAGCCCCATCGCCGCCCCCCGATAGACTCGCTCACACTGCCAGCCTATCCGGGGGAATGCCCGCATGCTCGACGCCATTCGTTGGGACTCTGATCTGATCCGCCGCTACGACCTGGCGGGGCCGCGCTACACCTCGTATCCGACCGCCGTGCAATTTCACAGTCAGGTCGGCACGTTCGACTTGTTCCATGCCCTGCGCGACAGCCGCAAGGCTCTGCGCCCCTTGTCGCTGTACGTGCATGTGCCGTTCTGCGCGAACATTTGCTACTACTGCGCGTGCAACAAGGTCATCACCAAGGATCGCGGCCGCGCGCTGCCCTACCTGCAGCGGCTGGAGCAGGAAATCCAGTTGATCGCCTGCCACCTCGACCCGGCCCAGAAAGTCGAGCAATTGCACTTTGGCGGCGGCACCCCGACCTTCCTCAGCCATGACGAACTGCGCCAGTTGATGGCGCACCTGCGCAAGCACTTCAATCTGCTGGACGACGACTCCGGCGACTACGGTATCGAGATCGATCCGCGCGAAGCCGACTGGTCGACCATGGGCCTGCTGCGCGAACTCGGCTTCAACCGGGTCAGCATCGGCCTGCAGGATCTTGATCCGGCGGTGCAGCGCGCGGTCAATCGCCTGCAAAGTCTGGAGGAAACCCGCGCAGTGATCGATGCGGCGCGCACCCTGCAATTTCGCTCGATCAATATCGACTTGATTTACGGCTTGCCCAAGCAGACCCCGGAAAACTTCGCCCGCACCGTTGAAGAGGTCATCAGCCTGCAACCGGACCGACTCTCGGTGTTCAACTATGCACACCTGCCGGAGCGCTTCATGCCGCAGCGGCGGATCAATGGCAATGAGTTGCCGGCGCCGGCGCAGAAGCTGGAAATGCTCGAGCGCACCATCGAACAACTGACCGCCGCCGGCTATCGCTACATCGGCATGGATCACTTCGCGCTGCCTGACGATGAACTGGCGATTGCTCAGGAAGAGCAGACTCTGCAACGCAACTTCCAGGGATACACCACCCACGGTCATTGCGATTTGATTGGTCTGGGGGTGTCGGCCATCAGCCAGATCGGCGACCTGTACTGCCAGAACAGCAGCGACCTCAACGCCTATCAGAACACCCTCGCCGCCGCGCAACTGGCGACCAGCCGGGGTCTGGTGTGCAACGCCGATGATCGCTTGCGCCGAGCGGTGATCCAGCAACTGATCTGCAATTTCAGCCTGGAATTTGCCGAGATCGAGCAGCAGTTCAACATCGATTTTCAGGGTTACTTCGGTGCACTGTGGCCGCAGCTGCAAGGCATGGCCAGCGATGGCCTGATTGAGCTGGATCGCGAGCGGATCGCCGTGTTGCCGGCGGGGCGCCTGCTGGTGCGCTCAGTGTGCATGGTGTTCGATGCGTATCTGGAACAGCAGAACCGCCAGCGTTTCTCGCGGGTGATCTAGTTCTTCGCCAGCAGCGAACCGACTTTCATATTCTGATCCGCAGTCAGGCCCGACTGCCCGACCACTTTGGACAGGGCAAGATTGGCCGTGATCAGACCGGTGTTCAACGCGGCAATGGCGCCGCGCAGGCTGGCAACCTTGATGATTTTTTCTTCGCTGGAAAGGCGCTTGTCGGCCATGACCGCTTCGATGAGCGCCTTTTTCTCGGCAATCTGCTTTTGCAATTTGCGGATCATTTTCAGCAATTGCTGGATGTTCTCCGGCAAGCCGCTGTCTTCGATGTCGCTGTTTTCGCCACCAGTACTGGCAGCCTTTTCAATCGATGCACCAGACAGCGACACTTTGACGCCCTCGACCAAGGTCGGGGTTGCCTCTTCGGACGAACCCGGGTCGCGTGCATTGCCTGACGCCGCTTTAAACGTTTCCGGCACTGCCGCAACGTCGCTGTTACCGGGGCCCAGCGTGCCAATGACGGCCATCGATTCGTTCCTTGTATGCACTTTGATACCTGTTTATCGGCTGCTGGCCCTGTGGCTTTACGCCTGTAGGGCAAAGTCGCCCCAGACTGGCCTGAATGTCCTCCCGTGAGTTACCCTTACGGCTTATGTGTGTTTTCCCACAAGGATCTAAGAAATGTCCGAGCCAGTTAAACTGCGCGCTCACAACCAGGCCCATTGCAAGGATTGCAGCCTGGCCCCTCTCTGCCTGCCACTTTCTCTGAATCTGGAAGACATGGATGCGCTGGACGAAATCGTTAAACGCGGCCGCCCGCTAAAAAAGGGCGAGTTCCTGTTCCGCCAGGGCGACACGTTCGATTCCGTTTATGCAGTACGCTCCGGCGCCCTGAAGACCTTCAGCCTGAGCGACAGCGGCGAAGAACAGCTCACCGGTTTCCACCTGCCGAGCGAACTGGTCGGCCTGTCCGGCATGGACACCGAGAAGCATCCGGTCTCCGCCCAGGCGCTGGAAACCACCTCGGTCTGCGAAATCCCGTTTGAACGCCTTGACGAGTTGGCCCTGCAACTGCCGCAGCTGCGCCGCCAGTTGATGCGCGTGATGAGCCGGGAAATCCGCGATGACCAGCAAATGATGTTGCTGCTGTCGAAGAAAACCGCCGACGAGCGCATCGCCACGTTCCTGGTCAACCTGTCGGCACGCTTCCGCGCTCGCGGTTTTTCCGCCAACCAGTTCCGCCTGAGCATGTCGCGCAATGAAATCGGTAACTACCTCGGTCTGGCGGTAGAAACCGTGTCCCGCGTCTTCACCCGTTTCCAGCAGAACGAACTGATCGCCGCCGAGGGCAAAGAGATTCATATCCTCGACCCGATCCAGCTCTGCGCGCTGGCCGGTGGCTCGATCGAAGGCTGATCTCGATCCGCGGTTGAGCGAAGCGTTTCAGCCGCGGGTATACTGCGCCGTTTGCAGCCCTGCCAGGACACCTCGACGATGGTCTTCGACTCCTTCGACATCAAATCGCTTATCCGCCCTGTGATCGACTTCCCGAAACCGGGCGTGATCTTTCGCGACATCACCCCGCTGTTCCAGTCGCCAACGGCCCTGCGCCTGGTGATGGACAGCTTCGCCCACCGCTACGTCGAAGCCGACTTCACCCACATCGGTGCGATGGATGCCCGCGGTTTTCTGATCGGTTCGGTATTGGCCTATCAGTTGAACAAGCCGCTGGTGCTGTTCCGCAAGCAAGGTAAATTGCCAGCTGATGTGTTGGCGGAAGGTTACGCAACCGAATACGGCGAAGCGTTCCTCGAAGTGCACGCCGACAGCCTGTGTGAAGGCGATTCGGTGGTGATGTTCGATGATTTGATTGCCACTGGCGGCACGCTGATTGCGGCGGCCAACCTGATTCGCCGCATGGGCGCGCGGGTGCATGAAGCGGCGGCGATTATTGATTTGCCGGAGTTGCAAGGTTCGCAGCGCCTGGAAGACATGGGTATCCCTACCTTCTGCCTGACACAGTTTGCGCTGACCGATAAATAATCAAGATCAAAAGATCGCAGCCTTCGGCAGCTCCTACATTGGAATGTGCGTTTCCCTGTAGGAGCTGC
>NZ_AKJR01000065.1:0-22591 GCF_000282235.1 Pseudomonas sp. GM24
AATCAATGCCCGGGCGTTACTTCCAGAAGCCAACGGCGAAGGCTTGAGGGTTTTTAACAATCGCACCTACGCTGAAGTGGCCGATGGCGATTTTGTCCATGTCGCCGTGGACCCCGAGACGGGACTGCATCGGGCCCGACGGCCAAGTGAGTTGCTTTTGGGGCCGGTGATGCTGCGTGACGCCGATAGCGGTTTTTGGTACCCGCGTACGGTCGTTGAGCCAACTACCCGAGCGCAGGTTCGAAGCTACCTTCCGAAAGCGACCGATCAACACGCGGATGACTTTATCGCCCGGTTTGGTGACAAGGATGTGGCAGATGTGGAACTCAAGCGGATTCAGCTTGGGCTACTGCAACTGGACTACGAACACGTCAGCATCCCGGACCACCAAAATCGCATTCTAGGGAAACATGGCGTAGATGAGGCGTTTGCCATGTGGAGTACGCTGCGCAAATTGTACAAGTGGAAAAGTAAGCCTGATCAGCGGGTCTACAGCGATGGGCGGCTATCGGGTTTCAAGCTGGATATCAATCTCACGCTATGGCCAGTCGATAAGCTGCTTTCATTGAAATTCAACTCAGTCGTTTCTCTCACGTTAAGAGGTCATGCGCCGCTGAACCCTGAGGTGTTTTTTGCGCAATTTCCCAACATTGAAAGTCTGACGGTCACAAGCCAGATGATCACCAGAAGTACCTCCGATGCCTCTATGTATGAGCATGCTTACTCAAGATTCGATCTGGGTTCGCGCTTTGCCGAGCAATTAGCGAGGCTCCCCCGTTTACGAGAGTTGAACCTGCAGGATTGTGATTTTCAGGATGACTTTTCGCTGAGGGGCATGACCAGGCTGCAGGTGTTGAGGCTAGGAAAAATACAGGCGGCGAGGCTGAATCATTATCCCGACGACTTGCGCGCTCGGTTGTCTCTTCAACACCCGAGCGTTGTTTTGCTAACGGATCCTGACATCTCCGGGATGACCGAGTTGCGCGTGTTGGACCTGACAGGCTCCGGAATACACCGAATCCCTATCGGGCTTGATGCCGACAACGGGCCGTCAAGGCTGGAGGTATTGCGACTGAGCGACAACGCGTTTTCTGTTGCACCTTCACTTAAAGCAATGACTGCGTTGCAGGAGCTGGATCTTTCCAACATGAGGTTGGAAAAGTTTCCGGACGGCATCACCGATAAGATTCCCGGGAAAGTGTTGAATCTGGCGAACAATCGAATTGCCGCGATCCCGGAATCCATCGAACTCAGAGCGGGCTTCAGTCTCAGCGGCAATCCCATCACGGATCCGGCTTCCCTGCGGCGTCTGATACATGCGCGTATAAAAACAGGCGCCGACATCTGGCTGGGAGAGGAAAGTGCTGATCGGTCGGCAAACCTGTGGCTGCGAAATGTGCCGCCATTGGAATTACCTGAAAAACTGAAGCTCTGGGACAGCTTCGGCGGTGCAGCAAGTGACGTGATCAATGGGATTCGGAAACTGAGTCGTACGCCTGAATTTCACGTCGAGCATCCGCTTTTGCAGCGGCGGGTGTGGTGGTTTCTGGATGCCTATACGAAGGCTGAGCCAAGCGAACAGGCAAGGATGAGGGACATTCTGCTCAATGAACCCAGCCCCGGAAAAATGCTCGACAGGCTTGAAGCACAAATACGGGAATATGACTCGGGGCGGCAAAATCAGCCCCTGCATCATTTACCCAAACGTCCGAAGCTTGATTAACGCCGGGCTGAACACCTCGGCGATTGGTGTAAAAGCGGGAATCCCTGACCTGCCTGTATCAGGGTTCCCAAAACGGGTGGACTTCGCTGTGAGCGTCGGTCCGGTGTAAAGAGGGAACCCCCGGCCTGCCTGTACCAAGGATCCCAAAAGGGTGGGCTCGTCGCGTTGCGGTATGAGCCCGGTGTAAAGAGGGGAATCCCCGGCCTGCCTGTACCAAGGTCCCCGAAACGGGTGGTGAATCGAATCACCTGTAAGGGTTATTGCAGGGGGCGTGCCAGGTTTTAATGTGTTGAAACAAAAAATCTGATCAGAAACACGAAAGCCCCGGGATTCGGGGCTTCGTGCATTTGGGTAGTTGATTTTTCAGTGGTTTCAGAAGCGAATGTGGCGATGCGGCTGTGCGCGATCGCGGGTCATTGTGCATTGATGCGGTGCACGGCGTTCCGATGAGGGGCTGGATTTTGAATTCACAACAGCCCTCAAGCGAACAAACCGTTAACCCTCATCCCCCTCATCATCATCGCCACCATCGACCTTCATGCCCAATTCCTTTATTTTGCGCGTCAGGGTATTGCGCCCCCAACCGAGCAAAACCGCGGCATCACGCCGGCGCCCGGCGGTGTGCTTCAGGGCCGTCTCGATCATGATTCGCTCAAACGCCGGCACCGCACTGTCGAGCAGGCTCGACTGACCGCGCGCCAGCGCCTGATCGGCCCACTGACGCAACGCCTGCTCCCAATTGGTCACTGGCGCCGAGTCCTGCGGCAGGTTCAGTAGCTCCGGCGGCAGGTCGCTGATGTGTACTTCGCGCCCGGAGGCCATCACGGTGATCCAGCGGCAGGTGTTTTCCAACTGCCGCACGTTGCCGCCCCACGGCAGGTTTTTCAGGTATTCCTCAGTCTCGCTCTTCAGCAGTTTCGGCTCGACCGCCAATTCCTGCGCGGCACGGCTGAGAAAATGCTTGGCCAGGGTCGGGATGTCTTCACGACGGTCCGACAGGCGCGGGATGTGGATACGGATCACGTTGAGGCGATGGAACAAGTCCTCACGGAATTTCCCGGCGTGTACCAGGGTTTCCAGATTCTGGTGTGTCGCGGCGATGATGCGCACGTCGACCTTGACCGGCACATGCCCGCCCACGCGATAGAACTCGCCATCCGCCAGAACCCGCAGCAGACGGGTCTGGGTATCCGCCGGCATGTCGCCGATTTCATCAAGAAACAGCGTGCCGCCGTCAGCCTGTTCGAAACGCCCGCGACGCAAATTCGCCGCGCCGGTGAACGCGCCTTTTTCATGGCCGAACAGTTCGGACTCCATCAGATCCTTGGGGATCGCCGCCATGTTCAGCGCAATGAACGGCGAGGCCGCGCGCGGGCTGTGGCGGTGCAGGGCGTGGGCGACCAGTTCTTTGCCGGTGCCGGATTCGCCATTGATCAGCACGGTGATGTTGGAGTGGCTCAAGCGACCGATGGCGCGAAACACTTCCTGCATCGCCGGCGCTTCGCCGATGATTTCCGGGGTGCGGGTCAAAGCAGGCACGACTTCCAGGCCTTGCTGTTCTTGCGCATGCTGATTGGCACGCTTGACCAGCGACACGGCCTCATCAACGTCGAACGGCTTTGGCAGATACTCGAACGCGCCGCCCTGATACGAGGCGACAGCGCTGTCCAGATCGGAGTGAGCGGTCATGATGATGACCGGCAACCGTGGGTGCTGTTCGCGAATCCGCGCCAGCAGATCCAGACCGCTGGCACCGGGCATGCGAATGTCGGAAATGATCACGTCCGGCTGCTGACGGGCCAAGCGACTCATCACGCCATCGGCGCTGTCGAAGCTCTGGGTGGTCATGCCTTCCTGCTGCAAGGCCTTTTCCAGCACCCAACGGATAGAACGGTCGTCATCGACGATCCACACGGTTTCACTACGGCTCATGTCGATGTGGCTCCTTGTTCCAGTGGCAGAAAGATCGAGAAGGTGGTGTGGCCTGGATGGCTGTCACACTCGATCAGGCCCTGGTGCTGGCTGATGATGTTCTGGGTAATGGCCAGGCCCAGCCCGGTACCGTCCGGGCGACCGCTGACCATGGGAAAGAAAATGGTTTCTTGAAG
Source organism: Pseudomonas sp. GM24 (assembly GCF_000282235.1). NCBI lineage: Bacteria > Pseudomonadati > Pseudomonadota > Gammaproteobacteria > Pseudomonadales > Pseudomonadaceae > Pseudomonas > Pseudomonas sp. GM24. The sequence continues at coordinate 3,832 of NZ_AKJR01000065.1, forward strand.
TTCCGCCGGGATCCCCGGACCGTTGTCGATGATCTCGATCTTGGTCACCAGACGATGGCGGACGTGGCCGATGGTGAACTGGCGCATGGTTCGGGTGCGCAGGCTGATGCGGCCCAGGCGCAGCTCGTTCTGGCTGCTGATCGCCTGCATCGCGTTGCGCACGATGTTCAACACCGCCTGAATCATTTGCTCGCGGTCGATCAAGACGTCGGGAATGCTTGGGTCGTAATCGCGCACCAAGGTGATGCAGCCCTGACTTTCGGCTTCAACCAGTTGGCAAACGCGCTCCAGCACTTCGTGGACGTTGCACATGGCCAGCGACGGCAGCTTGTTCGAGCCGAGCATGCGGTCGACCAGATTGCGCAGGCGGTCGGCCTCTTCAATGATCACGTTGGTGTAATCGCGCAGGCTGTCTTCCGGCAGCTCGCGGGCCAGCAGTTGCGCGGCGCCACGGATACCGCCGAGCGGATTCTTGATTTCATGGGCGAGACCGCGCACCAGCATCTTGCTGGTTTCCTGCTTGGACAGCTGCGCCTCTTCCTTGGTGATCCGCAGCAAGCGGTCACGCGGATGAACCTCCAGCAGGAGCATGGTCGCGCCGTTGCTGAGGATCGGCGTCACCGCGTAATCCACGGTCAAGGTCTGGCCGGTGAGGGCGGTGAGCATCGCTTCGCGTTTGGTAAACGGGTGCGCCTGCTCTACCGCTTGGCGCAACGAATTCAGCGCCTCGGTGGATTCGGTAAACAGCTCGCTGATGAATTGCCCATGGCTACGCTGCCCGCTGATGGCGAGCAGCATCTCCGCCGCCGGGTTCATGTACTCGAGGCGCAATTCGGCGTCGAGCAGGATGGTGGCGGTGGTCAGGTTGTCGAGCAGCAAACGGTGGATTGCGTCGCTAATAGTCATCGGAGCCTCTTTTGGGGGCGGAGCGTGCGCAAATAACAAGCGTCGGTGAACTGAAAATGCAAAAACCAAACCAAGGCTCTGAAAAGAAGCGTTCAACGCCTGAAACAGGCGTTTGACGCTCGTTTGAGTGGCAGGGTGCCAGCTCGAACGGGAAGTTTCGAACCAAAATGGGTTGGATTGTGGGTACGGTGCAATCTATTGCACCAATATAGTGCGCAAAGCTGAACGGCGTTAGAAGAAACGCAGGAAGGGATTTTTCGGCTCTTCGGGTTTGTCTTTCAACGGGCATTCCGGACGTACGCCGTAGTCGTCGGCGACGCAGGGTTTGACCTGGCGTTTCTGCGCGAGAGAGATGCGCAGCATGTGGAACGGCTGGTTGGCGGTGCGTTCGACGGTGCGGCCCTCGGCATCGAGTATTTCCACGGACAGGTTATGGCTGCCACGATCAATGTTGTTCAGCGGGAACACCGGACTCAGACCGGGTTCGCCGGTGGCTTGGCCATCCAGCAACAGGCGATAACGGTGGCCGCGTTGCAGGCCGGGTTCGCTGGTGACGCTGACGATGATCTCGCCGGCACTGCTGCGAATTGTGGCATCGGGTTCGGGCACCAGAATGCGCAGCATGTCGTAGTGGAACGGTGGTTGTTCCGGGGATTTTTTTGCGGTGGTGATCGGCGCAGCGGCGCCGGGGTTGGCCGACATGCGATTGCTGGTCGCGATCGGTACGCGCTTGGCGTTGCTGCGGGGCTGGTCGGTGTAGACACGATTGCCCTGAGCATCGGTATAGGTGAAGACCTCTGCTGAGGCTTGCAGCATCAGCAGCGCCAGCACGACGAACAAGCTTGCGCGGATCATGGCTTGTGTACCCGCTGTACGCTGAGAGGTACTGGCGGGCTCTGCTGGATGACCGTTTGCCCGTCAATCACCTGCACCGCTAAACGATGTTCGCCGCGATCTACGTTTACCAGTTGCAGGATTGGCACGTTGCTCGGCTGACCGTAAGGCTCATCGTCCAATACCAGCCTTAATTGATGGGGCGGTCGAAGGCGCGGCTTGATCAGCACATTGACGGTGAAGGTGCCGTTGTTGGCGCGCAATGCTTCTTCGGTGGGCAGTCCGGCGAGTTCAAGAATGTCATAGGCGTTGGGCGCAGGTTCACGGTTGTCGGTTTCGGGCGCGGGTGGTGCGCTGGGCGCCTGAGGCTCGACCCGATTGAGCGGCGGCAATTCCACCGGTTGTGCCTGCACGCCGTCCGGCGAGTGATCGCTGTACACCGTGTGGCCGTTGGCATCGGTGTATTTGTAGATCTGCGCGGCGGCGGGCAGGGCGATCATCAGCAATAGAATGTAGAGAAAGGTGCGACCCATGAAATCGACCGGGATTGAAAGCGATGGGGTGCAGCATAGGACAGGTGTGGCGGTTGGCCCAACCCTGCACACATCCAGAGATCATTCATACACCACAATTGATCGTTCCCACGCTCTGCGTGGGTACGCCTCAAGGGACGCTCCGCGTCCAGTGACGCGGAGCGTCACGGGCTGCATTCCCACGCGGAGCGTGGGAACGATCAGCATCACGTCATAAATGGCAGGCAATAAAAAAGGCCTCCCGAAGGAGGCCTCTTTTTGTCACGCCGAAAAACGCGGCGCTACCGGATCAGCAGCTGTAGTACAGCTCATATTCCAGTGGGTGTACGAAGGTGCGAACCTTGATTTCTTCTTCCGATTTCAGCGCGATGTAAGCGTCGATGAAGTCGTCGGAGAATACGCCGCCCTTGGTCAGGAACGCGCGGCCCTTGTCCAGCTCTTCCAGGGCTTCTTTCAAGCTGCCGCAAACTTGCGGGATCTCTTTCGCCTCTTCAGGCGGCAGGTCGTACAGGTTTTTGTCAGCAGCGTCGCCTGGGTGGATCTTGTTCTGGATACCGTCCAGACCGGCCATCAGCAGTGCTGCGAAGGCCAGGTAAGGGTTGGCAGCCGGATCCGGGAAGCGGGCTTCGATACGGCGGGCTTTCGGGCTCGACACGTAAGGAATACGGATCGAAGCGGAACGGTTGCGAGCCGAGTAGGCCAGCATCACCGGAGCTTCGAAGCCTGGTACCAGACGCTTGTAGGAGTTGGTCGCCGGGTTGGTGAAGCCGTTCAGGGCCTTACCGTGCTTGATGATGCCGCCGATGAAGTACAGAGCGGTATCGGACAGGCCGGCATAACCTTCACCGGCGAAGGTGTTCTTGCCGTCTTTCCAGATCGACATGTGCACGTGCATGCCCGAACCGTTGTCGCCGTACAGTGGCTTCGGCATGAAGGTCGCGGTGCGACCGTAAGCGTCAGCAACGTTGTGCACAACGTACTTCAGGGTTTGGGTTTCGTCGGCTTTCTTCACCAGGGTGTTGAACTTGACGCCGATTTCGTTCTGGCCGGCAGTCGCCACTTCGTGGTGGTGAACTTCGACGGTCAGGCCCATTTCTTCCAGTGCGTTGCACATGGAGGTACGGATTTCGTGGTCGTGGTCGAACGGCGGAACCGGGAAGTAGCCACCTTTGACGCCTGGACGGTGCCCCTTGTTGCCGCCTTCGATGTCCTGGTCGGACATCCACGAACCTTGCTCGGAGTAGATCTTGAACATCGAGCCGGAGATGTCCGACTTGAATTTCACCGAGTCAAAGATGAAGAATTCTGGCTCAGGACCGGCGAACACGGTGTCACCGATACCGGTGGCTTTCAGGTGTTCTTCGGCACGCTTGGCGATCGCACGTGGGTCGCGGTCGTAGCCTTGCATGCTCGAAGGTTCGATGATGTCGCACACCAGGATCAGGGTGGCGTCTTCGGTGAACGGGTCGAGAACGGCAGTTTCGTCAACCGGCATCAGGATCATGTCGGAGGCTTCGATGCCTTTCCAGCCAGCGATGGAGGAACCGTCGAACATTTTGCCGACTTCGAAGAAGTCTTCATCCAGCGCATCGCGAGCCGGCATGGTCACGTGGTGCTGAGTGCCTTTGGTGTCCGTGAAGCGCAGATCAATCCACTTGACGTCATGATCTTTGATGAGTTGAACCGTCTTCGACATATGTCCTCCGGGTGGCTTCGGGCTTAGTAGTGGATGCCCTTAGAATTTGGGTGATGCCGGCGCGAATACTCTGCCAAGGCAACCTGCCTCACAAGGGAGCAAATTGCATGCCAGTGCCCCAGCATGGGTTTTTTGCCCCAAATTCACGCTTATAAAGGTGCAAAGCGCCTGAATGCGGAAAATCTCGCCCCCTAATGTAGCGCCACAAATCGAAAATGACCCGTTTTGGTGCATGCAAAACCTTCTGCACATTAACTGGTTAAACCTTGAGCAATTTCCGCTATAATCCGCGCCCCCCTTTTTCGGCTGGCCGTTCGCGCGCTGTTTTCATGAAACTAATCGTAAAAGTCTTCCCCGAGATCACCATCAAAAGCCGACCTGTCCGGACGAAATTCATCCGCCAGTTGGCCAAGAACATCCGCACCGTGCTCCGCGACCTGGACCCGGCCGTGGTGGTGAACGGTGTGTGGGACAATCTCGAACTGGAAACCCGCGTTACCGATCCCAAAGCCTTGAAAGAGATGGGCGAGCGCCTGACCTGCATGCCGGGCATCGCGCACTTTCTGCAGATCGACGAGTACCCGCTGGGCGACTTCGACGACATCACCGAGAAGTGCAAACAGCACTACGGCGATGCACTGGCCGGGAAGATTTTCTCGGTGCGTTGCAAGCGTGCCGGCAAGCACGCATTCAGCTCGATGGATGTCGAAAAATACGTCGGCAGCAAGCTGCGCCGTGAGTGCGGTGCCGCCGGGATCGACCTGAAAGCGCCGGAAATCGAAGTCCGCATCGAAGTTCGCGACAAACGGTTGTTTGTGATCCACAGCCAGCACAACGGTATCGGCGGTTACCCGCTCGGCGCCCTTGAGCAGACGCTGGTATTGATGTCCGGCGGCTTTGACTCGACCGTTGCGGCCTACCAGATCATTCGCCGCGGCCTGATGACGCACTTCTGCTTCTTCAATCTGGGCGGGCGTGCCCATGAATTGGGCGTGATGGAAGTCGCGCATTTCATCTGGAAGAAGTACGGCAGCTCGCAACGCGTGCTATTTGTCAGTGTTCCGTTCGAAGAAGTGCTGGGCGAAATTCTCGGCAAAGTCGATAACAGTCATATGGGCGTCGTATTGAAGCGTATGATGTTGCGCGCGGCCTCCAATATCGCCGACCGCCTGCAGATCGAGGCGCTGGTCACCGGCGAGGCGATCTCCCAGGTGTCGAGCCAGACGCTGCCGAACCTGTCGGTGATCGACTGCGTGACCGACAAACTGGTCCTGCGTCCGCTGATCGTGGCGCACAAGCAGGACATCATCGACACGGCCAACGAGATCGGCACTGCCGATTTCGCCCGGCACATGCCGGAATACTGCGGGGTCATTTCGGTCAATCCGAAAACCGCCGCCAAACGCGGTCGTGTTGAACACGAAGAGAAAGAATTCGACATGGCAGTCCTCGAGCGTGCGCTCGAAAACGCCAAACTGGTGCCGATCGATCGGGTGATCGACGAATTGGGCCAGGACGTACAGATTGAAGAAGTCAGCGAAGCACTGGCCGGCCAGATCGTGATCGACATCCGTCACCCGGATGCCGCCGAGGATGAGCCGCTGGAACTCGCTGGCGTAGAAGTACAGACGATGCCGTTCTACGCAGTGAACGCTCGTTTCAAGGAGCTGGATCCGACTCGCCAGTACCTGCTGTATTGCGACAAAGGCGTGATGAGTCGCCTGCATGCTCACCATTTGCTCAGTGAGGGGCATGCCAATGTGCGCGTTTATCGACCGAGCTAAGTGCCCGGGGCTGTTTGCCTGTGGCCTGCGTCACCGGCCCCCCGACACCGCCGTCAAGCTGTAACGGCCATGCCGGACACTACTGCTAATCGCTGCCAAGACTTGTCAGCAAACCGAATCCTCTGATCGAGATACACAAGTGATCGAAAATCTACGCAACATCGCCATCATCGCCCACGTTGACCATGGTAAAACCACCCTGGTAGACAAACTCCTGCGTCAATCCGGCACCCTGGAACGCAACGAGCTCAACGACGAGCGCGTGATGGACTCCAACGACCAGGAAAAAGAGCGCGGTATTACCATTCTGGCGAAAAACACCGCCATCAACTGGAACGGCTACCACATCAACATCGTGGACACCCCGGGCCACGCCGACTTCGGCGGCGAAGTTGAACGCGTAATGTCGATGGTTGACTCCGTTCTGCTGCTGGTTGACGCTCAAGACGGCCCTATGCCGCAAACTCGTTTCGTGACCAAGAAGGCTTTCGAAGCCGGCCTGCGTCCAATCGTGGTAATCAACAAGGTTGACCGTCCAGGCGCGCGTCCGGACTGGGTTCTGGATCAGATCTTCGACCTGTTCGACAACCTCGGTGCTACCGAAGAACAACTGGACTTCCAAGTTGTTTACGCTTCGGCCCTGAACGGTATTGCCGGTCTGGATCACACCGCCATGGCGGAAGACATGACCCCGCTGTACCAAGCGGTAGTCGACCACGTTCCGCCTCCGGCCGTTGACCGTGACGGTCCGTTCCAGATGCAGATCTCCGCTCTGGACTACAACAGCTTCCTGGGTGTTATCGGTGTTGGCCGTATCGCTCGTGGTCGCGTCAAGCCGAACACCCCGGTTGTCGCTATCAGCGCCGACGGCAAGCGCCGCAACGGTCGTATCCTGAAGCTGATGGGTCACCACGGTCTGCACCGCATTGACGTTGAAGAAGCAGCAGCCGGCGACATCGTCTGCATCAGCGGCTTCGACGAGCTGTTCATCTCCGACACTCTGTGCGATATCAACACCGTCGAGGCGATGAAGCCGCTGACCGTTGACGAGCCAACCGTTTCCATGACCTTCCAGGTAAACGACTCGCCATTCTGCGGTAAAGAAGGCAAGTTCGTGACCTCCCGTAACATCAAGGATCGTCTGGACAAAGAGCTGCTGTACAACGTTGCACTGCGCGTTGAAGAAGGCGACTCGGCTGACAAGTTCAAGGTTTCCGGCCGTGGTGAGCTGCACCTCTCGGTACTGATCGAAACCATGCGTCGCGAAGGCTTCGAGCTGGCCCTGGGCCGTCCTGAAGTGATCATCCGTGAAGTTGACGGCGTGAAGCAGGAACCGTTCGAAAACGTAACCATCGACATCCCTGAAGAATCGCAGGGCAAGGTCATGGAAGAGATGGGTCTGCGTAAGGGCGACCTGAGCAACATGGTGCCGGATGGCAAGGGCCGTGTTCGTCTGGAATACAACATCCCTGCTCGCGGTCTGATCGGTTTCCGTAACCAGTTCCTGACCCTGACCAACGGTGCTGGCATCCTGACCTCGATCTTCGACCGTTACGCTCCAGTGAAGTCGGGCCACATGTCCGGCCGTCAGAACGGCGTTCTGGTTTCGGTTGAAACCGGTAAGGCACTGACCTACTCGCTGGAAACCCTGCAGGCTCGTGGCAAGCTGTTCGTAGAACACGGCCAGGAGATCTACAACGGTCAAATCGTTGGTCAGAACAGCCGCGACAACGACCTGGGTGTAAACCCAACCAAAGGCAAGAAGCTCGACAACATGCGTGCTTCGGGTAAAGACGAAACCATCGCTCTGGTACCACCTGTTCGCTTCACCCTGGAACAGGCTCTGGAATACATCCAGGAAGACGAGCTGTGCGAAGTTACTCCTAAGTCCATCCGTCTTCGCAAGAAGATCCTGGACGAAAGCGAGCGTACCCGCGCTGCCAAGAAAGCCAAGGCGTAATTTAGCCCGCGCTTGAAAAAACGCCCCCGGTCGCGAGACCGGGGGCGTTTTTGTTTGTCTGCGATCAACAGCGAAGCAATGGGCAAATCAAGCGTCGAACCAGCGAAACGCGAGGAAGGTTTCCGCGATCTTGCGCAGTACAGCCTTGTCCGCTTTGTTGGCTATGCCATCGCCGTTCACATCGGAGTTAGTGAAGGAGTCGAGGCTGCCGTCATTGTCACCATCGTACGCGGCTGCGCGTCGGATCTTGATGGGTTTGCCGAGCTCGCCATCGTCTTCACTGAATTGAAGCGTGACCACATTGGGTGTGCCGTCCTGATGATAGTCGGTTGCGCCAATTTTCAGATAGCGCTCCCAGTTATCGCCGGCATTGAACCAGTTGAGCTGCAGGAAGACCTCGGCAAAGGCCGTGAGTAGCAACTGATCCTGAAAATTCTGCAGTCCGTCGCTGTTGATATCACCCGCGAAGCCGAACTCAATGCAGCCATCGGCGGACATATCCAGTGCAAAAGCTTCGTGGACGAGGTTGGCAGAGCCATTGTGGAAGTGCAGCTGCACGGCATCGGCTTTGCCGTTACCGCTACGATCCTGGGCTGTCACTTTTAAATAACGCATGAGCATCTTCTCTGAGGGAGTGATGCTCCACACTAGTGTTGGGGAGAGATACTTTCTGTCGGGTGAATGCTTGATAAAGCATAGGAAATTGCGACAAGCGGGTATGGTCGAGTTACCCGTTCCTGTAAGAACAATCTACGGATGGCACTTTCAGTACGGAGCTCGCCTTTGGCCAACTCCGGGGTTGGGTCAGAACCGCTCGATCGCCCGGAAATTCTGCTCGCGCACCACCTCCTTTGGCTTGTACGCGCAATACCCAGGCCGCGGCCCGATCTTCGGGTGATTGCGGCAGGTATCCGGGCGCTTGTCATAAATGGTGCACAAGCGGCTCTTACGATCCAGGTAGTAGCAATCGTTGTTGCTCATGCGCTGCAAGGTGAAGATGCCGGACTTCTGGTTGAAGCGTTCGACCAGGCCTTCCTTTTGCAGGCGCTTGGCGATGTTCTTCGGCGGATCGCCCAGTTCGAACTCGTCGACCACACCGATGCGCACCAGATCCTTGATCTTCACCTCGACCGGCAGCGTGCAGCAGCTGGACACGCAGGAACCGCACATTGGGGCTGAGTATTTCGCCCACGTATCGAGACGATCGATCTCAGCGGCGGCAATCAGGTTGGGCTTCATCATCGGGAGTTACCAGGCGTGTGTGCATCAAGGCGCGCGATCATACCGGGACTGGTGGATTTTTGAACAACCTTTCGCCAGATTTTTTCTGCATACAGGCACATTGCCGGACAATTCGGCACGGCCCCTGCATTCATTAGCTCACTCGCCAAGGTAATGCCGGGCTATCTCACAGTCTCAGGAAATACTGCCGAACCAGAGCCCTCACCGTCGGTCAGACCGTCTAGGCTCAGACAATTCCCGCTCGCTCGAGGTCCTATTGATGACTCAAGAACCACTAGTTCGCGAAGCAGAGGTGGCCGCATTCCGCGACGCCGTCCTGACCAAGCTCACCTACGCGGTGGGCAAGGACCCCGATCACGCCTTCGACCATGACTGGTTCGAAGCCATTGCGTTGGCGGCGCGTGATCACATGGTCGAACACTGGATGGACCACACCCGGCAGATCTACCGCAAAGGTCAGAAACGGGTGTATTACCTCTCGCTGGAATTTCTTATCGGCCGCTTGCTCTATGACAGCCTGAGCAACCTAGGTCTGCTCGACGTCGCCCGTGAAGCATTGACTGAGCTCGGTGTCGATCTGGAGCGCATCCGCTTGCTGGAGCCCGATGCGGCGCTCGGCAATGGCGGCCTCGGGCGTCTGGCGGCGTGCTTCATGGAAAGCATGTCGACCCTCGGCATTGCCGGCCACGGTTATGGCATTCGTTATGAGCACGGCTTGTTCCGTCAGGCCATCGTCGACGGCTGGCAGCAGGAGCAGACCGAGCACTGGCTGGATTTCGGTAACCCGTGGGAGTTCGAACGGCCAGAAGTCGTGTACTCCATCGGCTTCGGCGGCAGCGTTGAAACCGTCACCGACATTTCCGGCAAGTCCAAACAAGTCTGGTCGCCGGCGGAAACCGTCCGCGCCATTGCTTATGACACGCCGGTGGTCGGCTGGCGCGGGGCGAGCGTCAACACCTTGCGGCTGTGGCGTGCTCGCGCCATGGAAGATTTGCACCTGGAGCGTTTCAACGCTGGCGACCACTTGGGTGCCGTCGCCGAGGTTGCCCGCGCGGAAAGTATCTCCCGCGTGCTCTACCCGGCGGACAGCACTGAAGCAGGGCAGGAGCTGCGCCTGCGCCAGGAATACTTCTTTGTCGCTGCTTCCTTGCAGGATTTGCTGCGCCGTCACCGCAACATGCACACCTCGGTGCTGACCCTGGGCGATCACGCGGCGATCCAGCTCAACGATACGCACCCTTCGATTGCCGTCGCCGAACTGATGCGCCAACTGGTCGACGTCTATGACGTGGCGTGGGATGCCGCGTGGCAAGTGACCGTCGACACGCTGTCATACACCAACCACACGCTGCTGCCGGAAGCACTGGAAACCTGGCCTGTGGGCTTGATGGAACGCATGCTGCCACGGCACATGCAGATCATTTACCTGATCAACGCGCAGCACATCGACTCGCTGCGGGCCAAAGGCATTCACGATTTCGACGTACTGCGCGCGGTGTCGCTGATCGAAGAAGACAACGGTCGCCGGGTACGCATGGGCAACCTCGCTTTCCTCGGTTCGCACAGCGTCAATGGCGTGTCTGGCTTGCACACGCAACTGATGCGCAAAACCGTATTCGCCGAACTGCACAAGCTCTACCCGGGGCGGATCAACAACAAAACCAACGGCATTACCTTCCGCCGCTGGCTGTATCAGGCCAACTCGGAACTGACTTCGATGCTGGTCGATGCGCTCGGCCCGGATCTATTGGATAACCCCGAAGAGCGTCTGCTCGATCTTGAGCCGTTCGCCGAAAAAACCGCGTTCCGCAAAGCTTTCGCCGAACAGCGCCTGCACAGCAAAAAAGCTCTGGCCTATCTGATTCACGAACGCTTGGGCATCGCGGTCAACCCGGCGGCGATGTTCGACGTGCAGGTCAAACGGATCCACGAATACAAACGCCAGTTGCTCAACCTGATGCACACCGTGGCGCTGTATCAGGCGATCCGCGCCGAGCCGGAAGTCGACTGGGTGCCACGGGTGAAAATCTTCGCCGGCAAGGCGGCGGCGAGTTATCACCAGGCCAAACTGATCATCAAGCTGACCAACGACATCGCCCGGGTGGTGAATAACGACCCGACGGTGCGCGGCTTGCTGAAAGTGGTGTTCCTGCCCAACTACAACGTCAGCCTGGCGGAGAGCATTATTCCGGCGGCGGACTTGTCCGAGCAGATTTCCACCGCAGGCTTCGAGGCGTCAGGCACCAGTAACATGAAGTTCGGCCTCAACGGCGCGCTGACCATCGGCACGCTGGACGGTGCAAACGTGGAAATGTGCGAACGCATCGGCGCCGAGCACATGTTCATCTTCGGCCTCAGCGCCCAGCAGGTCGAAGCGCGCAAACAGAACCACGAGTTCAGCGCAGTGCCGGACATCGCCGCGTCCCATCGTCTGAACGATGTGCTGCAAGCGATTCGCGGCGGGGTGTTCTCGCCGGATGACACCTCGCGTTATACCGGGCTGATCGATTCGCTGGTGGATTACGACCGCTTCCTGGTCTGCGCTGACTTCGACTCCTACTGGGAAGCGCAGAAACGCGTTGAAGCGCATTGGCACGATTCCAACAACTGGTGGCGTTCAGCGGTGCTCAACACGGCGCGGATGGGCTGGTTCTCCTCGGATCGGACGATTCGCGAGTACGCAACGGATATCTGGAAAGCGCTGGAGTAACTTTCCGTTCGGCTCGATATAATCGCGTGCCGGAAAAGATCGCAGCCTTCGGCAGCTTCTACACAGGTGTTCGCATAACCCTGTAGGAGCTGCCGAAGGCTGCGATCTTTTTGGGTCAGGCTGCGCTAATCTTCCCGGATTGGCCTTTGCGCTTAGGGATATCGACCATGCAATGGATGTTCATGTTGATCGGGCTGGTGCTCGGCTGGCTGCTCGACGAGTCGTTCAGTGACGCGCTGTTGGGCGCGTTGTTGGGGCTGGCAATCGGGCAGACGATCCGCATCGCTCGGCTTGGCTCGCTGGCGGCGGCGCAACAGCAGCAACTTGAGCAGGCGAAGGTTGCTTTGCAGGGCGTCGAACAGCGCCTGTTTCTGCTCGAAGGCGTGCCCCTTCATGCTGCGCCGCCACCGACTTCGGCGCCGGCCGCCGAATCTGTCGTCGAACCGCTCAAAGCAGTCGAAGAAGCCCCGGCCCCCGAACTGGTCTGGGAACTGCCGCCCGAACTCGAACCGATTTCCGCCGTCGCCAGCGAAACCAGTCAACCGCTGCCTGCTGATGTGTGGCGCCTCGATGCCGTCACGCCCGAACCGTCAAAACCCGCCGAACCCCGTGGCCCGAACCTCATCGAGCGCGGCATCAATGCTGCGCGTAACTGGCTGTTCGGCGGCAACACCGTGCTGCGCGTTGGCGTGGTGTTGTTGTTTTTCGGTCTGGCGTTCCTGCTGCGCTACGCCACCGAAGGCATGATCGTGCCGATCGAGTTGCGTTACGCCGGTGTCGCGGCGGCCGCGTTGGGCTTGCTCGCGCTGGGTTGGTGGCTGCGCCGGCGCAACAGCAATTACGCGTTGATGCTGCAAGGCACCGGGATCGCGGTGCTGTACCTGACGGTGTTTGCGGCGATGCGCCTGCACCCGTTGCTCGATCCGTCGGCCGCGCTGGGACTGCTGGTGGCGGTGACGATTTTCTCGGCGATTCTCGCCATTACCCAAGACGCCTTGGGGCTTGCCGCAGCGGCGGCGCTGGGCGGTTTTGCCGCGCCGATCCTGACTTCGACCGGCGCCGGCAACCACGTCGCGCTGTTCAGTTATTTCGCGCTGCTCAACGCCGGCATTCTCGCCATCGCCTGGTTCAAGGCCTGGCGTCTGCTCAACCTGATCGGCTTCGTCGGCACCTTTGGTATCGGTTTCGCCTGGGGTTTGCGTTCGTATACGCCGGAGCTGTTGTGGAGCACCGAGCCGTTCCTGATTCTGTTTTTCCTGATGTACCTCGCCATCGGCCTGCTGTTCGCCCGGCGCAAATTGCTCGACATGCCGGACGCGCCGGCGGCGGACGACCGCGAGGCGTTGCTGCACTGGTCTGCGCGCAAGGGCGATTACGTCGACGGCACGATGCTGTTCGGCCCGCCGATCATTGGCTTCGGTCTGCAGTTTGCGCTGGTGCAGCATCTGGAGTTTGCTGCCGCTTTCAGTGCGCTGGCGTTGGGCATGATCTACATGGCGCTGGCCAAGGTGTTGATGGGCGGGCGCGCGGTGCTGCTGGGCGAAACCTGTCTGGCGCTCGGAGTGATTTTTGCCAGTCTGGCGATCCCGCTGGGGCTCGATGCGCGTTGGACCTCGGCGGCGTGGGCGGTGGAAGGCGCGGGGATTTTCTGGCTCGGTTTGCGCCAGCATCGACCGTTCGCCCGCGCGTTTGCCTTGCTGCTGCAACTGGGTTCCGCGTTAGCCTTCCTCAGTCAGTTGCGGGTCGGCGAAAGCAGTCTGCTCGACGGTGCGCCGCTGGGCGCTTTGATGCTCGGGATTGCCTTGCTGTTCAGCTTCTATCAATTGCGCAAGGCCTCGCCGCAACAGGCATCACTTTGGGAGCGTCAAGGCTTGCCGGTGTTGGCGTGCCTGGGCCTGACCTTCCTCTATCTGCTGGCGCCGCTGTTCTTCTTCGTTCAGGCCACGGCCATCAGTTGGGCGCTGGCCGGTCTGGTGACGTTGTTTGTCGGTCTGCGGATTCAATCGCGCACCTTCCTGTTCACCGCGTTTGCCGTGCAGTTGCTCGGCGGTGCGTTGTTCCTGTTGCGTCTGCAAGGCGCGGGCGAGGATTCGGCAGCGGTGTTCAGCGCCGGCTGGAGTGGCTTGCTCAGTGCTTCGCTGATCGGTCTGGCGTTGATCGCCGGCATGCTGTTGGCGGCCCGTGATGAAATGGTGCGCGGTGATGTACGTCTGCTGCGCGGATTGTCGGTGGTGCTGTTGGCTGGTCTGGTGCTGATCAATCTGGCGGTGCTGTTTGTCCTGCCATGGCAGACCGCGAGCGCGGTGTGGGCGGCCAGTGGTTTGCTGATTATCTGGTTGAGCCTGTACCTCAAGCAGCGCGTGAGTTTTGTTTTCGGTTTGTTGTTGCAAGTGATCGGTGGCGCGGCGTTTTTGCTGGCCGGTCCGGAGTTGCTCGGGCCACTGTCCAGCGAAGGTTTGAAACCGCTGGCCCATGGCGGATTCTGGACGCCGCTGGTACTGGGGCTGGCGGCGATGATCGGTGCGTGGCGCCTGCAACTGGGCAATCACGCCTCGGCATTCGATGCGTTGAGTTTGCAGCGCTTGTCCGAAGTATTGCTGGTGTGGGGCGCGGGTTGGTGGGCGCTGGCGTGGGTTAGCGAGATGCTGCGTTTTGCTGCTCCGAATTTGCAAGGCACGTTGCTGCTGTTGGTAGCAGCCGTAAGCGTGGCGGTGTGGACTGTGTTGGCGCTACGTTTGAAATGGCCGGCGCTGGGCTTGCTCTGCATCTTGCTGATTCCGGCGGCAGGTCTGGTGTTGCTCGCTGCTTGGCATTCGCGTTATCACCCGGCGACGGATTTCGGCTGGCTGGCGTGGGCGGCGGTGTTCGCCGTGCACTTCTTCAGTCTGCGGCGCCTGGCGCCGATGTTGCCGGCGCGCGCCTTGAGTACGGCGCATGTATTGGGCTGTTGGTTGCTGATTGGCGTGCTGGCGCTGGAATTGCGTTACGGGCTACTGCTGTTGTCCGAGCAATACAACGCCTGGCGTTGGTTGGGTTGGGCGATTCTGCCGAGCGTTTATCTGCTGCTGGCAGCGGCCCCGCGCTCTTGGCCGTGGCCGGTCGCAGCGTTTGCCCGCGAGTACCGCTTGTACGCCGCCGCGCCGCTGGCGGTGCTGATGCTCGCGTGGTTTTGGTTGGCGAATGGCGTCAGCGATGGCAACGCCGAACCGTTGCCGTATGTGCCGCTGCTGAACCCGCTGGAGCTGGGTCTGTTGTTTGCTTTGTTCGGCGTTTATGTCTGGTCGCGCAGTGCAGTTTCGCAGCTGTCGATTCGTCAGGACTACGCCGAATACGCGACGCAACTGATCGCCGGGGTATCGCTGTTCGCTTTCTGCACCGCGCTGGTCACCCGCGCGGCACACCATTGGGCCGGGATTCCGTTCGAGCTCGATCAACTGCTCGGCTCGATGCTGGTGCAGGCCGGATTGTCCATCGTCTGGACGTTGATGGCGCTCGGGCTGATGATCGGCGGGCATCTGCGTCATCGTCGCGAAGTGTGGTTGATCGGCGCGGCGCTGATTGCGCTGGTGGTGGCCAAACTGATTTTTGTCGAACTGAGCAACCGTGGCGGCCTTGCCCGGATCGTCTCGTTTATCGGCGTCGGCGTGTTGCTGCTGGTGGTTGGCTATTTCGCGCCGCTGCCGCCCAAACGCGTCGACGCTGACCCGGCGGCGGACAAACCGGCCCCGAACACCGAAGGAGTTTCATCTTGAGTCGCATGCGAAATCTGGGTTGGTTGGCGTTGGGCGTGGTGATGGTGGCCGGTGCTCAGGAAAAACCGGCGGACTTCGCCACGCAGGTGCCGCTGTCTGTGAGCGGCAACGGCCCGTGGTATCGCCTCGACTTACCGTTGAGCGTGCAATTGCAGGCGCGCCAGACTGATCTCAGTGACTTGCGGGTATTCAACGCCGCTGGCGAAGCGCAGGCCTACGCCTTGGCGCGCGAGTCGGCGCAGACCCGCGATGACGGCCAGTTGCACGAGGTGAAATGGTTCCCGCTGTACAACGCCGCCGACGCCAGTGAGCGCGCGCCGAATGTGCGCGTGCAATCGACCACCAACGGCACGTTGGTCGAAGTGCAGCCATCCAGCCAGTTGGAGGCGGGTGAAGAAGTGCTGCGTGGCTGGCTGCTGGATGCCAGCGCGATCAAGGCGCCGTTGCAGCAATTGATCCTCGACTGGACCAGTGAGCGCGACGGCTTTCAGCGTTTCAGCATTGAGGCCAGCGATGATTTGCAGCACTGGCAGCCGTGGGGCGAAGGTCAGGTCGCACGACTGACTTTTTCCGATGAGCGCATCGAGCAGCACGAAGTGACGTTGCCGGGGCAATCGGCGCGTTATGTGCGGCTATTGTGGGAGTCGCCGAACTCGGCGCCGATTTTGACGGCGGCACAATTGAAAAGCAGTGATCCGCGCGATTTGCCGCTGCCGTTGGTCTGGTCGCAGGCATTGGCCGGCAGCAGCACCAAGGCCGGGGAATATACCTGGCAGTTGCCGATGGGGCTGAATGTCGAACGCGTGCAGGTTGAACTCAAACAACCGAACAGTCTTGCGCCGGTGATATTGGCGGGGCGACGTGAAAGCAGCCTGCCGTGGCAGGAACTGAGCAGCGGCTTGCTCTATCGCCTGAGCCAGAATAATCAGGATGTAGTGCAGAACGAATTGCAGCTCTACGGGCAGACCGTGCAGCAGTTGAAGCTGACGGTCGATGAGCGCGGCGGTGGTCTGGGCGCGCAGGCGCCCAGCGTGAAGTACGCGGTGCGGGCGACTCAGGTGATCTTCCTTGCACGCGGAGAGGGGCCGTACAGTCTGGCGCTGGGTAATCCGACGGTGAAAACGGCGAACTTGCCGTTGGCGACGCTGATTCCGGATTTCAAGCCGCAGAAGCTGGCGTCGTTGGGCAAGGCGTCGGTGCAGGGTGAAGCGGTTGGTACGCAGACATCGACGGCGACCACAGCGGCGGTGGCGGAGACCAATTGGAAGAAGATTGGGTTGTGGGCAGTGTTGTTGTTGAGTGTGGTGTTTTTGGGGGCTATGGCGTTTAGCTTGTTGCGCAAGCCTCCAACCAACACCTGAGAATGGCTGGCGCTGCGCGCCAATCGCTGGCAAGCCAGCTCCCACAGGTTATTTGGTGTACACAAAATAGATGAACGACCGAAGTCCTTGTGGGAGCTGGCTTGCCAGCGATGACGGCCGATCAATCAACAAAAATCCTCAAACCGCCGCTATCACTCAACCACCATCCGTCCCGAACCGGTCTACGCTAAACCCGCTACCTGAACTCTCCACCGACAATCACGTCTCATGCAGGCAATTACACCCCAACGCACGTTACCGGGCGTCTTCGCTCGCTACGTTTTCAGACTCCCTGTAAACTGCGCGGGTTTTTAGCCCCCCATTCCACCGGAGCCGTCCATGTCCCGCGTTACCCTGAGTCGCTATTTGATTGAGCAGACCCGCAGCAATAACACTCCTGCCGATCTGCGTTTCCTGATCGAAGTGGTGGCGCGTGCTTGCAAAGAAATCAGCCACGCCGTGTCCAAAGGCGCCCTGGGTGGTGTTCTGGGCAGCATGGGCACTGAAAACGTCCAAGGCGAAGTGCAGAAGAAACTCGACGTGATCTCCAACGAGATCCTGCTCGAAGCCAACGAATGGGGCGGTCACCTGGCCGGCATGGCGTCCGAAGAAATGGACAATGCCTACCAGATCCCGGGCAAATACCCGAAAGGCGCCTATCTGCTGGTATTCGACCCACTGGACGGTTCGTCGAACATCGACATCAACGCCCCGGTCGGCACCATCTTCTCGGTACTGCGTTGCCCGAACGAATACCTGAGCCAGAACGAGCCGCTGAACGAAAAAGCGTTCCTGCAGCCAGGCACCCAGCAGGTTGCCGCCGGTTACGCGATCTACGGCCCGCAAACCATGCTGGTACTGACCCTCGGTGACGGCGTCAAAGGTTTCACCCTGGACCGCGAAATGGGCAGCTTCGTGCTGACCCACGAAGACATCACCATTCCTGAATCGACCCAGGAATTCGCCATCAACATGTCCAACCAGCGTCACTGGGAAGCCCCGGTACAACGCTACGTGGGCGAGCTGCTGGCCGGTGAAGAAGGTCCGCTGAAAAAGAACTACAACATGCGTTGGGTCGCGGCGATGGTTGCCGACGTACACCGCATCCTGACCCGTGGCGGTCTGTTCATGTACCCGCGCGACAGCCGTGAGCCGTCCAAGCCAGGCAAACTGCGTCTGATGTACGAAGCCAACCCGATGTCGTTCCTCGTTGAACAAGCGGGCGGCGCGTCCACCGACGGTCATCAGCGTATTCTCGACATCCAGCCTGAAGGCCTGCACCAGCGCGTAGCAGTGTTCCTCGGCTCGAAAGAAGAAGTCGCTCGCGCTACGGCTTACCACAAGGAATAAACCATGACTGCGCCCTGGCAGCCGTTGCTCGATTGGTGGTTCGGACACGCCGAATCCCCGGACGAGATTTCGGCTGACAAGGGCAAGTTGTGGTTCGGCAAGCGAGACAGCCAAGACCTCGAAGCGCGTGAGCGTTTCGGGGTCTTTGTCGATCAGGCCCTGGCCGGCGAATTGACCGAGTGGACGCAACGTCCCGAAGGTTGGCTGGCGCTGGTGCTGTTGCTCGATCAATTGCCGCGAATGATCTTTCGCGACACTCCCAAAGCGTTTTCCGGTGATCTGCGCGCGCAGAAACTCGTTGCCCAAGGCATTGCGGCGGATTTCGATCGGCAGTTGAAACCGATTCAGCGTGTATTCATTTATCTGGTGTTCGAACACTGCGAAAACCTCGCGGTGCAGAATGAGGCGGTTTCCAGATTTATCGAGCTGGTGGCTGAACAGCCGGAGTCGGAGCGGGCCGTGTTTGCGGATAATCTGGATTATGCCGAGCGGCATCAAAAGGTGATTGCGCGGTTTGGCCGGTTTCCGCATCGCAATGCGGTGTTGGGGCGGGAGTCAACGGCTGAAGAGTTGGCCTTTCTTTCCGAACCTGGGTCAAGGTTTTAAGGGCTTACCCTCACCCTAGCCCTCTC
>NZ_AKJR01000066.1:0-7715 GCF_000282235.1 Pseudomonas sp. GM24
ATATTCCAGGTCGGCGTAGCTCGGAAAAACAACTCGGTCAGTCCCCTCTCCCTCTGGGAGAGGGGTAGGGTGAGGGGCTTTTGCTCTACGTGGTCGATGCGGCACTAGCGGATGTGTGCGTCGAAGCCTTCGCTATCCGGCGCGATATCGCTCTTCAAAGTTAAAGCAGGAATCTCATACTCCCCACCATTCTGCTGCCGAAACCCGATCGGCCTCGTACTCCACAGCTCATCCAGCCGCCGCCCCAGTTCATCACAAGTCTCGGCATACCGCGCCGCATCCATCCGACTTGTCCGATACACCACAAACGGCGGCACCACTTCAAAACCGGGGTAATACAAAATCCCGTGTTGAATCGGAAACAGCAAATCATCCATCGGCCCGTTAATCCCTCGCGGTGCATAGTGCGATTCCCAGCCGCCAGTGGTAACCATCAACATCGCCCGTTTGCCTTTCATTTTCCCTTCGCCATAACGCTCGCCCCAACGACTGTCGGAATGTTCGCCGACGCCGTAGGCAAACCCATAGGCGTACACCCGATCGACCCAGCCTTTGAGAATCGCCGGCATGGTGAACCACCACAATGGAAACTGCAGGATCAGCGCGTCAGCCCACAGCAGTTTCTCCTGCTCACGGGCGATGTCGGCAGCCTGAGTGCCTTCGGCGTAGGCGACTTTCGAGTCGAGCGAAGCGTGGAACGGTTTTGTCGTATCGCGCTCCGGGGCGTCGTCGGCGTCGAGGCTGGCTTTCCAGTTCATCGCGTAGAGGTCGGAGACCTGCACGGTGTGGCCGGCGGCTTGCAGGCGCTGGACGCTGAAGTCGCGCAGCGAGCCGTTGAGGGAAGTCGGTTCTGGATGGGCGTAAACCAGTAGCACTTTCATGTTGAAGCTCCGTTAGCTGAGTGACTGCAGGATCGGCGTTCAACCGGTATATTGGAAATGAATGTCTGATATATCTGGTATAGCCATGAATAATTTGAGACGACTGGATATCAATCTGCTGCTGACCCTTGATGTGCTGCTGTCGGAGCACAACGTCACCCGCGCGGCGCAGCGCCTGAACCTGTCGCAGCCTTCGGTGAGTGTGCATCTGGCCAAGTTGCGCGACATCTTCGGCGATCCGCTGCTGTTGCCCGGGCCGCGTGGCATGCGCCCGACGGCACGCGCCGATGAGTTACGTGAGCCGTTGCGCGAAGCGTTGGAGGCGTTGGAGAGGGCGGTGGCGCCCGCCAGTGCGTTCGATCCGGCGCAGGCAACGCACACCTGGAAGATCGCCGCGACCGATTACGGCGAGTCGACGGTGGTGTTGCCGGCGCTGAGCAGTTTGCGTGAACAGGCGCCGGGCACGCGGCTGGCGGTGATCGATCTGACCCCGGCGCATCTGGTCAAACAGGCCGAGCAAGGCGTGTTCGATCTGGCGCTGCACATCAGCGAAGATGCGCCGCCGGAGCTGCATCGACGGCCGCTGTTCGCCGAGCGTTATGTGCTCGCCGGTAGAGTCGGGCATCCAGGTTTGATGCAGGCGCCGAGCCGCGAACAGTTCTGCGCGCTGGAACACGTGATGGTGTCGCGCGAGGGCGGAGGCTTTTTCGGGGTGACTGATCGGGCGTTGGCCGATGTCGGGCTGATGCGCAAAGTGGTGTTGTCGGTGCCACACTTTCTGATGGCGATGTCGGTGCTGGCGGCCACCGATCTGGTGGCGATGCTGCCGTCACGCCTGGTGCGTGGCAACCCGGCGCTGCAAGTGGTCGACGTGCCGCTGGAAGTACCCGGTTACGAGATGGCGATGTTCTGGGGTGAACGCTCGCATCGCGATCCGGCGCACAAATGGCTGCGCGAGCATTTGCTGGCGTCGGTCTGAGGCGCAGTCAGGCGTGGCCGAGGGCAATCGCAAACGACACGACGATCATGCACGCAAACGCAAAATTGAGATTCATGAGGTATTCATCCTGAGCCTTTTAGAAGTGCGGCCATTCTGAACAGGTTGAAAGCAAAGAAAAAATTCGCCTTGTCGATTCCAATGATCGAAACGATTGATACCCGGTCGGTTTGTGTTTACTTGGGGCTTTCGCTAGTCTTGCGAAACCTGCAATTACAAGCATAAACAGGCATAACCATGCACGATCATTCCGCAGCCGAACTGCCCTCTCTGCGCCGGCAGAAAATCCTTTTGCTCCTCGAACGTGACGGCAAGGTCATGGCCTCCGAGCTGAGTCAGCACTTTGCGGTATCCGAAGACACCATCCGCCGCGACCTCGCCGAACTGGACAATGCCGGGCTGGTGCAACGCGTACACGGCGGGGCGTTGCCGCGTCCGAAAGACTCCGGCAAGGACTACTTCACGCGGCTGGACGAGACGGATGAGGTGAAAATCCGCCTGGCGCAACGGGCCGCGCAGGAAATTGAAGACGGGCAGATTGTGTTGTTCGATTCCGGCTCGACCACGCTACAAGTGGCGCGCTCGTTGCGTGCAGATATCAGCATCACGGCGGTGACCGCTTCACCGATGACGGCGATTGCCCTGTCTGAATTCAAGGCTGTGAAAGTGATTCTCGCTGGCGGCCAGTTGAACCCGCGGACGATGGCGGCGGGTGGGCATGAGGCGCTACGGCTGCTGGCCGGGATCAGGGCGGATCTGGCGATTACCGGGGTTTGTGCGATTCATCCGGAAGTGGGGATCACTTCGCTGCATTTCGATGAAGTGCCGGTGAAGCAGGCGATGCTCGATGGCGCCGCGCGGGTGATTGCGGTGACCACGGCGGACAAGCTCGGGGCGGTGGAGCCGTTTGTGGTGGCGCCGTGTGCGCGCCTGCATACGCTGATTACCGAGCGGCATGTGGCGTCGGGGAGTGTCGAGGATTATCGGCGGTTGGGGATTGTGGTGGAGCAGTTGCCGGATTGAGGTTTTGGGGTGGGGCTGATGGCCTCATCGCTGGCAAGCCAGCTCCCACAGGTTTTTGCGGTGTACATGAAATTTGGGTACGCCACGGACACTGTGGGAGCTGGCTTGCCAGCGATGGGGTCAGCAGGATCAACACAGGCTTAGCGAAGTCGCTCAAGCATCTGGTAGTACCACATCCCCGCCGCCAACAACGGGTTACCGAGCAAATCCCCCATCGGCACACGAATGTGCTGGCACTGGGCAAACGTATCGAACTGCTCCATCTGCCCGGTGATCGCCCGGCCCATGATTTCGCCCATGATGTGCGTGGTCGCGATGCCGTGCCCCGAGTAGCCCTGGCAATACCAGACGTTATCCGAGAGCTTGCCCAGTTGCGGGATGCGGTTGATGACGATGCCCATTGCGCAGCTCCACTGGTAATCGATCTGCACGCCTTTGAGCGCCGGGAAGGTCTGCTCGATGCACGGGCGCAGCTCGGCGGCGATGTCCCGTGAATCCTTGCCGCTGTAGTTGGCGCCGCCACCGAACAACAAGCGGCCGTCGGCGGTGAGGCGGTAGTAGTCGAGGACGAAGCGGCAGTCGTACACCGCGAGGTCTTCGGGGTTGATCTGTTTCGCCAGATCGCCGAGCGGTGCGGTGGTGACGATGCCGCCCATGGCCGGGAAAATCTTGCCCTTGAGCTGCCCCGGTTCGAGCTTGTGATAGACGTCGCCGGCGAGCATCACCTGATTGGCGTCGATCTGCCCGTGAGCCGTGCGCACACCGGGTGTAGCGCCGTGAATGATCTCCAGCACTTCGCTGTTTTCGAAGATCAGCGCCCCGAGACTTTCCGCCGCCCGCGCTTCACCGATGCACAGGTTGAGCGGGTGCAGATGCATGTTGCGGGTATTCTTGATTGCGCCGTGGTAGAGGTCGCTTTGCAGCAGATCACGCACCTGACTGCGGTCGAGCAGGCTGACTTCATCGCCTAATCCGCGCCGTACGGCTTCTTCATGATCCTTACGCAAATCAGTCATGTGGCTGGGCTTGTACGCGGCGTGCAAGTGGCCGTGTTTGAGGTCGCATTGAATGCCGTATTTCTCGACGCGTTGCTGGATGATTTCGTGCCCGCGCCAGCGCAGGTGCCAGATGAAATCATCGACTTCATTGCCGAGTTTCGCGCGCATCTGTTTGCGCATCGCGCCGTCGCCGGAAAGGCTGCCGGTGACTTGTCCGCCATTGCGACCGGTGGCGCCCCAGCCGATCTTGTGGCTTTCGACGATGGCGACTTTGATGCCTTTTTCAGCGAGTTCGACGGCGGTGGCGACGCCGGTAAAGCCGCCGCCGATGATCACCACGTCAACCTTGTGCCGGCCTTGCAGGGTCGGGTAGTCGGTGTCTTGGTTAAGGGTGGCGGTGTAGTAGGAATTGCAGCGTTCGGTCATGTCAGTGTCCACACAAATTCTTCGGTTGTACGCGGTCCCTGTAGGCCTTCGCCTGCTCGCGATAGCGGTGTGTCATTCACCTATGATGTGACTGACATGGCCTCATCGCGAGCAGGCTCACTCCTACAAGGGATAGTGGTGAATATTCAGGCGTCGGTGAGATACCAACGCCAATCCTGCTCACCCACTTCGGCCATGAACTGTCGATACTCGGCACGCTTCACCGCCAGATACACCCCGAGAAATTCCTGCCCCAATGCATCCCGCGCCCACACCGAATTTTCCAGCGCCTGCAGCGACGTCAGCCAATCCGTCGGCAGCAATTCCTTCGCCTGCGCATAACCATTGCCCTCGACCGGCGCACCCGGATCAAGGTCTTCACGAATGCCACGATGAATCCCGGCAAGGATCGCCGCCGCTGCCAGATACGGGTTGGCGTCGGCGCCGCAGATGCGGTGTTCGATGTGCCGGGTGTTGGCCGGGCCACCGGGCACGCGCAGGCTGACAGTACGATTGTCGACGCCCCAGGTCGGCGCCAGCGGCGCGTAGCTGTTGGCCTGAAAGCGTCGATACGAGTTGGCGTTAGGGCAGAACAGCAGCAGCGAATCGAGCAATGACGCGAGCATGCCGCCAATCGCCGTGCGCAGCAGCGGCGTGCCGGCCGGGTCTTCCGAGGCAAACAGATTGTGTCCCGCGCCATCGGCCAGACTCACATGCATGTGCATGCCGGTGCCGGCCAGATCATCGAACGGCTTGGCCATGAAGGTCGCCTGCATGCCGTGCTTGTGGGCGATGGCTTTGACCAGACGTTTGTAGCGCACCGCCTGATCCATCGCCTCCAGCGCGTCGCCATGTTCGAGGGTGATTTCGACCTGACCCGGCGCGTATTCGGAGATCGCCGTGCGCGCCGGAACGCCGTGCAGTTTGCAGGCGCTGTAAAGGTCGGCGAGGAACGGTTCGATCTGCTCCAGTTCGCGCAAACCATAAACCTGAGTGTGTCGCGGTCGACCACCGTCAGCGTCCAGTGCCGGTTGCGGACGGCCGTTGTGATCGCGTTTGGCATCGAGCAAGTAGAACTCCAGTTCGCAGGCCATCACCGGGTGATAACCCTCGGCCTTGAGCCCGTCGATGACCTTGATCAGCAAGTGTCGCGGGTCGGCGATGCTCGCAGGCATGCCCTCGGTCGGGTGCATGCTGACCTGCACGGCGGCGGTCGGAATCTTGCGCCATGGCAGGCGCACCAGACTGCCTTCCAGCGGATAGGCGCGGCAGTCGATATCGCCGACGTCCCAGACCAGGCCGGAGTTCTCGACGTCTTCACCCTGCACGGTCAGACCGAGGATGGTGCTTGGTAGCGGTCGACCGCTTTGGTACACGGCGAGCAGTTCTTCGCGGTGCAACAGCTTGCCGCGTGGCACGCCGTTGGCGTCGAGAATGAACAACTCGATCATGTCGATATCGGGGTTCTGTTCAAGGAACCGGCGTGCGTCTTCAATAGCTGCGAATTTCATAACGATCACTCACGATGGCGCCGCACAGGCGCGCAGATTCGGGCCGGACACGACGCGGCAAAAAGGCGTGGGTGTCCTGGCAGGGATATCAAGAAGCAGGAGACTGTCGCGGTTCTTTAACGGACGCGATCAGATAGACCGGGCGATATCCGGCGGGCGGGCGGAGTGACGCAGCTTGGAACGGCGCAGGGCCATGGGGAGATTGACGATACGATTCATACGCCGCCCCTGTGAGAGAGGGCGCGCAGGGTAGAGACGTTCAACGATTCTGGTTGTTGTAGTGACGTACTCATAACGCGTGTTTCCGTTGGCGGAAAACGTCGGTGGCGGGGGATGCCCGCCGACCGGTGTGCCCGGATAGTAAGGGGGAATTCGCGGGCGTGTAAACGGGAGATTCGCAGGTCAGGGTTCAGCGCATCAGCTCAAAGCCCAGCCCGGCGAGGGCGCAAACGATCAACACACTGATCACACCGCGTTTGAAAACGAACAAGGCCAATGCCGCCGCGACGGCCAGCGCCACTGAAAAAACATCTGTCGCCCCGTTAAAGCCATTCGGCCAGAACACGTGATAAGCGAAGAAACACGCCAGATTCACAATCACCCCGACCACGGCGGCGGTAATTGCCGTCAGCGGTGCGGTGAACTTCAGTTCGTTGTGCGTCGATTCCACCAATGGCCCGCCGGCGAGGATGAACAGAAACGAGGGCAGGAAGGTGAACCAGGTCACCAGCGTTGCTGCCAGTGCGCCGGCGGCAAAGGCATGTTCGGGGCCGAACGCCGGTTGCACGTAGGCACCGACGAAACCGACAAACGCCACCACCATGATCAGCGGGCCGGGGGTGGTTTCGCCGAGGGCGAGGCCGTCGATCATCTGTGTCGGCGTCAACCAGCCGTAATGCCCGACGGCACCCTGATAAACGTAAGGCAGCACCGCGTAGGCGCCGCCAAACGTGAGCAAGGCGGCTTTGGTGAAGAACCAGGCCATTTGCGTGAACGTGCCGTCCCAGCCGAATAATGCGGTCAACAACGCCATCGGTAAACACCAGAGCACTGCGCCGATCAAAGCCAGACGCAGGAGCTTCGGCAGGCTGAAACGGGCATGTTCGGGGGCCGGCGTATCGTCATCGATCAACGCCGGGCCGAAGGATTTCTCGCTGTTGCGCGCCCCTGTGTTGCTGAACCGCTGCGGTGCGAACCGTCCGCCCAGATAGCCGATCAACGCAGCCCCGAGGACGATCAAGGGGAAGGGCAGATTGAAGGCGAAAATTGCCACGAACGACGCCCCGGCAATCGCCCACAGCCAGGCATTCTTCAATGCACGCGAGCCGATGCGATGTGCGGCGTGCAACACAATCGCGGTGATTGCCGGTTTGATCCCGTAAAACACCCCGGCCACCGCCGGCACGTCACCGAAAGCGACGTACAGCCACGACAAGCCAATCAGAATGAACAGCGACGGCAGCACAAACAGCGCACCGGCGATGACACCGCCCCAGGTGCGATGCAGCAGCCAGCCGATGTAAGTCGCCAGTTGCTGAGCCTCGGGGCCGGGCAGCAACATGCAGTAGTTGAGTGCGTGCAGAAAACGCTTTTCGGAGATCCAGCGCCGACGTTCGACCAACTCCTGATGCATGATCGCGATCTGCCCGGCCGGCCCGCCGAAACCGATGCAGCCGAGTTTCAGCCAGAAGCGCCAGGCCTGGCGCAGGGTGACGGGATCGGGGCGGGGCAGGTTGTTCGGCGCTGTGCTCAAGCGAGACTCCGGAGTTGAATCCTGGCGGAGTGGCTATCTAATCAGACTTTTAACCCTCACCCCAGCCCTCTCCCAGAGGGAGAGGGGGCCGACCGCGGTGTCTGGCGTTATCCATCGACCTGAAAG
>NZ_AKJR01000067.1:0-35606 GCF_000282235.1 Pseudomonas sp. GM24
GGGCGGCGTTCCGATGAGGGGGCCTTTGATCAGCTACGCAAATGAGTCAGCGGCAGTTCCGTGCTGTTCAACACCTGATTCAGCACAAAACTCGAGCGCACACTCGTCACCCCTTCAATCCGCGTCAAATGTCCCAGCAACAATTTCTGATAGTGATCCATATCTGGCACCACCACTTTCAATTGGTAATCGGCATCCACACCCGTCACCAGACTGCACTCCAACACCTGCGGCAACGTGCGAATCGCCGCCTCGAAGTTCTCAAAACGCTCCGGCGTATGCCGGTCCATGCCGATCAGCACATACGCCGTTAGGCTCAGCCCAAGCATCTTGCGATCGAGCAACGCCACCTGACGTGAGATGTAGCCGTCGTCTTCCAGTTGCTTGACCCGGCGCGAGCAAGGGGAGGGCGACAGACCGATGCGCTCGGCCAATTCCTGGTTGGAGATGCGGGCGTCGCGCTGCAATTCCGCCAAAATGCTCAGGTCGTAACGGTCGAGTTTGCTCATCAATCTGTCCTTGGTTGTAACTATTGCGGCGGATTATCTATCCAGGGTTAAAAATTGCGCAAGTGGTGTTTATTTCAGCAATCTTCGCAATCCTCTGCCGCCGTCTCAGGCCTATTCTTATCACCAGAATCACTGCTCGGTAACACAGTCCACGCGGCCCGCCCTATCCGGCCTGCCGCGGCCGCCACCCCCACCGGGGTTGTGCCGGCCCCCGAGCTGCACACTGTCCAGAAGACGGCGTGAGGTGAGCCGACGTCAAAAGCGTCGAGCCAGGACGAAGTTCTCTAGAAGGGAGGCCGACGGGTCTCCCTTTTTTCTTGCCTGCGATTTCATGCCGGGCGCTCAATAAATAAGTTGCGTGACTGATAACCTGTTGCAGAACCCGGTGTGTGTAATCCCGGTCTTAGCTACAAGTCCTCTTACATTTACAGGCCCCGCAGTGAGAAAAAGCATGAATTCGCGCATTTGGCGTCTGGCCAGTGTTGGTTTGCTGTGTGTGAGTGTCAGTGTGCAAACGCTCGCCGATGAGCCACAGAATCGCGGCCCGGAGGGCGGAGGCCACGGCCAGGATCATCAGGGCAACAATCAGGGCCGTGGCGGCAACAATCAGCCGCGTCCGCAGAACAATCCATCGCAGAATCAGCCGCAACAGAATCAGCCGCGCCCACAGAACAACGAAATCATTCGTGGCGACAACAGCCGCCAGTTCGAGCACAACGGCAACAACAATGGCCAGTGGCAGAACCGCGATCAGAATCGCCCGGCCTACAACCCCAACCCGGTACGTCAGCCGCCACCACCGCCGCAACTGCCGGCCAACAGCCTACCGATCCAGCCACGGCCCGACGCCGTACGCCAGACTCAAGAGCCGCGTCAGGGTTACTACCGCGACGAGCGTCCGCAGAACGGTTACCACAACCAGCAATGGCAGACCGGCAACCGGCCCAACGACAATCGCTGGCCGGGGCGCCCCGACGGGCATGGCAACGGTTGGGGTCCAGGCCCGCAATACCGGCCGGGACATGTGATCGACCGCTTCCCGGATCGCGATTACCGCGTGCCGTATCGTGGTCAGGATTACTTCTTTTCCGGCGGCTACTGGTATCGCCCGCAAGGCCCGCGCTACATCGTCGTGCAGCCGCCGCGCGGGATTCGCATCCAGTATTTGCCGGATTACGCCCGTGAGGTGTGGATCGGTGGTTCGCTGCTGTTCCTCGCTGCCGGTTCCTACTACGCGTATCAGGAAGCGACGCAGGATTACGTGGTGGTCGAGCCGCCGGTGCAGCAACAGCCGCAGCCGCAATCCCAAGGCTATGACGTCGAAGCGTATCCGGCCAACGGCCAGTCGCCGGAGCAGGTGCAGCAAGACGGTTATCAGTGCTACCAGTACGCGGTGCAGCAAAGCGGTTTCGATCCGCGCACCGCGACGTATCAACCGGCGCCCGAAGTGGTGCAGGCGTACCGTCAGGCGCAGGGCAATTGCCTGAGCAGTCGCGGTTATCAGGTCAGTTACTGAAGCCGGGTTTGCGCCCGCTCTGACTTGACCACTTCCTGCGGGTCGGCGTGCACCAGCACTTCGGCCCGCGGGTAGGCCTTGTGAATGGCATCGGCGGCTTGGTCGCTGATGCCGTGCGCCACTGACAGGGTCAGCTCCCCCGGCAACTCCAGGTGCAACTGCACGAACCAGTGGTTGCCGGAAATCCGCGTGCGCAAGTCATGCGCGCCCAATACGCCCGGCACACTGCACGCCAGTTCGAGCATGTGCTGACTGACATCTGTTGGCAGTTCTTCATCCATCAACACCGAAAAACTTTCCCGGGCGATCTGGATCGCACTCCACAGGATATAGGCGGCAATGCCAAGTCCGAACCACGCATCCAGTTGATGCCAGCCGAACCCGGCCAACATCAGCGCCACCAGAATACTGCCGTTGAGTAACAGATCGGATCGGTAATGCAGTGAGTCGGCACGCACGGCATTGGAACCGGTCTGCTTGATCACTCGATGTTGCAGCATCAGCAAGGCCACCGTCAGCAGCAATGAGAAAATGATCACGCCAATGCTGATCCACGGCGCGCCAAGCGGTTCCGGATGCTGGATGCGTTCATAGGCCTGAAGCGCGATCAACACCGCACTGCCGCCAATGAACAGCGCCTGCGCCATGCCCGCCAGCGATTCCGCCTTGCCGTGACCATAACGGTGATCGTCATCGGCCGGGCGCAGCGCGTAATGCACCGCCAGCAGATTGAGCAGCGAAGTGACGCCATCCAGCGCCGAGTCGGTGAGGCCGGCGAGCATGCTCACCGAACCGCTGAGCCACCAGGCGATGGCTTTAGCGATGATCAGCGTGCACGCCACCGCCACCGAGGCGCGGGTCGCCAGCCGCAGCAGGCGGGCGTGTTCGGGGCTGGATGTCATTTAACTTCCTTTTTAAGCGGCGGGTTGCAGGCCGAACATCGCCAGTTGTTGAGTGCTGCCCTTGTGTTGAATAAGGCGCGGGTCATCCAGTGGGAAATCTCGGCCCAACTCGCTTTCGAGAATAGCCTGCAACTTGTGATTATCGACTTGACCGTCCGGACCGATGGCTTGCTTGAGCTTGGCCGGATCGATCTGCGCGGTGTGGCCCGGTTCGAAGTAGATCGCGCCGGTGGCGAAGTCGACGGCAAACGCGATCAGCCCGGGAATGACGTAGAACAGCAGGCCCACGGCGTCGAGCACGGCAATCGCCGGATCGATCTTGCCGTCGATCTGACCGCGCCGGTCCGGGTAGAAAATCGAACCGCACGCGGTGATTTGCGTGAGCAGGGTGGCGACCAGTACACCGCCGATCAGGCGAAAAGGTAAGCGCATGGGAAATCTCCTGATTGATCTAAGAACGAAGCGTCGTCGTGTGAAGTTAAGACCCTGACGAACGCCCGCCAGTTCGCCGTTATACTCGGGCCTGGCAGGGCATGCCCACAGTAAATTGCGGCCTCGTCTCACCCCTACCGAAATATGTTGAGGATTGAAGTTGTTTTCTCCAGATCGACACCGCGTGAAGGCTGATGAATCCTGTCGGGGTTCGGCCCTCCGGGCTAAAGCTGTGAGCGCGCCATGCTGCGTTGCGGGACTTGGCAAGGAAACGACCCTTACCTGCGTCCCGCGCCTTGCCTGGCACGCTCACAGCTTTAACGCGACTCGCAATTTACTGTGGGCACGCCCTGAGGAGCCAGCATGAATTCTTTGCCAATCGATGAAGTTTTACCCGCCCTGCGTGAAGCCTTGGCGACGCGCCACGAAGCCGTGCTCGAAGCACCGCCCGGCGCCGGTAAAACCACCCGTGTGCCCTTGGCCTTGCTCAATGAAGCGTGGCTGGCCGGGCAGACCATTCTGATGCTCGAGCCGCGCCGTCTCGCCGCGCGTGCGGCGGCGGAACGTCTGGCCAGTGAGCTGGGCGAGAAGGTCGGTGAAACCGTCGGTTATCGCATCCGTCTCGACAGCAAGGTCGGCCCCAATACGCGTATCGAAGTGGTCACCGAAGGCATTCTCACCCGGCGTCTGCAGGATGACCCGGCGCTGGAAGGCGTGGGCCTGCTGATCTTCGACGAATTCCACGAACGCAGCCTCGACGCCGATCTGGCGCTGGCCTTAAGTCTGAACGGTCGTGAGCTGTTCCGAGCTGAACAGCCGCTGAAGATTTTGCTGATGTCGGCCACGCTCGAAGGCGAGCGTCTGGCCGGGTTGCTGGACGACGCGCCGATCCTGCGCAGCGAAGGGCGCATGTATCCGGTGACGATGCGCTGGGGCCGTCCGTTTCAGCCCGGCGAATACATTGATCAACGCGTCACGCAAACCGTGCTTGAAGCGCTGCACGACGAAACCGGCAGCCTGTTGGTGTTTCTGCCGGGGCAGGCGGAAATCCGGCGCGTTCATCAACAATTGGTCGACTCGATTGGTGAGCGCAGCGATGTGTTGCTCTGCCCGTTGCACGGTGAACTCGACCTCAATGCGCAACGTGCGGCGATCGATCCGGCGCCGGCCGGGCAGCGCAAAGTGGTGCTGGCGACCAATATCGCCGAGACCAGTCTGACCATCAACGGTGTGCGCGTAGTCATCGACGCCGGGCTGGCGCGGGTGCCGCGTTTCGATCCCGGCAGCGGCATGACGCGTCTCGATACCCAGCGGATTTCCAAGGCCAGTGCCACTCAGCGCGCGGGCCGGGCGGGGCGACTGGAACCGGGTGTTTGTTATCGCTTGTGGTCGCAGGATCAGCACGAACAATTGGCAGCGTATGGCAGCGCGGAAATTCTTTCGGCGGATCTTGCCAGCCTCGCCCTGCAACTGGGGCGCTGGGGCGTGACGCCGGGCGAACTGGTCTGGCTGGATGTCCCGCCAGCGGCGGCTTATACGCAGGCGCAGGATTTGTTGCAAAGGCTTGGCGCGCTGGAAGGTGAGGCGCTGACCACTCATGGTCAGGCCATGGCTGAGTTGCCGGCGCATCCACGCATCGGCCATTTGCTGCTGCGGGGGCAAGCGTTGGGTCTGGCCAACATGGCGTGCGATGTCGCCGCGTTGCTCGGCGAGCGCGATATCTTGCGTGGCGCCGGGGCCGATCTGCACAGTCGGCTGGTACTGCTCTCGGGTGAAGAACGTGCGGCTCGAGGTGCGCAGGGTGGTGTGCAGCGCGCCAAGCAACTGGCGCGGCAATATCGCGGTTACTTGCGCGGCAAGGCCAGCGAGCCGGTCAGCGATCCCGACCATCCGCGTTGGCTCGGCGCCTTGCTGGCGCTGGCGTATCCGGATCGCGTCGCGCAACAGCGGCGTGCCGGTGGCGCCGAATATCGCCTGGCCAATGGTCGTGCGGCGCTATTCGCCGAAGCCGACAGCCTGATGAAAGAGCCGTGGATCGTCATCGCCGATCTCGGCAGCCGTCAGGGCCAGCGTGAAGAACGGATTTATCTGGCGGCGGATTTCGACCCGGCGCTGTTCGATTCGGTGTTGGCCGAACAGGTGCGCAACGTCGATCAACTGGATTGGGACGAGCGCGAAGGCGTGTTGCGCGCCGAGCGTCAGCGCAAGGTCGGCGAGCTGATTCTCAGCCGTGAACCGCTGACCGGTCTCGATGAAAATGCGCGCAGTCAGGCACTGGTCAATCTGGTGCGGCGCAAGGGGCTGGAGCTGCTGCCGTGGACGCCGGAGCTGCGCCAGTGGCAGGCGCGCGTGGCGTTGTTGCGGCAGTTGGAATTGAACAATCAGGACGACAGTCAATGGCCGGATGTCAGCGATGCGACGTTGCTCGATACCCTCGAAGACTGGCTGATGCCGTATCTGGGCAAGGTCTCGCGACTCAGTCATTTTGCCAATCTCGATCTGTCGAGCATCGTCCGCAATCTGCTGCCATGGCCGCTGCCGCAAAAGCTCGATGAGCTGGCGCCGCATCATCTGAGTGTGCCGTCGGGGTCGTCGATTCGTCTGGACTACAGCGAGTTTCCACCGATTCTGGCTGTACGTTTGCAGGAGTTGTTCGGGCTGGCGGATACGCCGCGCATTGCCGGCGGGCGGCAGGTGGTCAAGTTACATCTGCTGTCGCCGGCGCGGCGGCCGGTGCAGGTGACGCAGGATCTGGCCAACTTCTGGCGCAGCACCTATGCCGAGGTGAAGAAGGATTTGAAGGGCCGCTATCCGAAGCACTATTGGCCGGATGATCCGCTGGTGGCCGAAGCGACCGCGCGAGCTAAACCGCGCGGGACCTGAAGAGCAAAAGATCGCAGCCTTCGGCAGCTCCTACCGAATTGAAGTCGGCCACAAAATGACGGTACGACACCGACATACTGTAGGAACGACGCCGACGCCACCGACATACTGTAGGAGCTGCCGCAGGCTGCGATCTTTGCTGTTAAAGGTGAGTCTTTGCGGTCAATTGCTCGCGGCAATAATCGGCGAACAACTGCGCCGGTTTGGTCAGTTGCCCGCGCTTGAGCCATGCCGCGACCAAACCCGAACCGGTGACATCTTCGACGATGTCCACGCACACGACTTTCTTGCCGTCGTAGGTGCATTCCGAATGCGGTTTGGTCACCAGAATCGAAAAGCCGAAACCCTGGCCGACCATCCCGCGTACCATTTCAATCGACGGCGAGCTGAACTCGATGCGCGGCGTCAGCCCCAGTTCTTCAAACAGGCTGACGAAGTAAGTCCGGCTCGGCTGCACGTCGAGCAGGATCATCGGATCCAGACACAGATCGCGCAGCGACACTTGTTTGTATTGGGCAAAACGGTGGTCGGCGGGCAACAGCGCATACGGGCGTTGCGCCGGCATCAGCGGTTCGGTCTGGATGGTCGCGTCGAGTTCATGTTCATACAGAATCACCAGATCGAACGTGCCTGACGTCAGGCCTTGCACCAGCTCTTGCTGTTCACCGTCGCGAATGCGGATTTTCACGCCCGGATACAACGCCGAGAACCCGGCGATCAACTGCGGCAGGTACAACGGCGCGACCGTTTCGAAACAACCAATATCGATCTGCCCGGCGATCACGTCGTTGTCGGCGAGGGCGTTCTGTTCGAACTCCTTGGCCATGCGCAGCAACTCTTGAGCCTTGCGAAAAAACCGCGCACCGCTTGGCGTCAGTGACACACCTTGGGCGTGATGACGGATCAGCAGTTGCACACCGAAGCTGTCTTCCAGTCCTTTGATCGCGGTGGAAATCGCCGGCTGCGCGATGTACAGCTTGCGTGAAGCCTCGGCAACGCTGCCGCATTCGACGGTGGTGATGAAATACTTCAGCTGACGCAAATTGTAGGCGGCCACGGCAAACCTCAGGACGAGCGGACTCGACTTCAAAGCAATTTGTGCGCCGCCACGTCCATTGCACGACGATGTTTTTATCCTTCAACCATAGCCGCCTGTGCAGCGTTTGGGGGAAGTCATTGCCCAGTGTTTTTATTGCCTGCGAAGACATTTTTACTATTTTTAGCCCATGCGGGCCTGAGCGACCATCGAGGCACAATAACGTCTCAGGAGCATCCGTCGTGTTCGAGCTTGCAGAGTGGCAGCGCCGCGCCGTTGCATTGAAGTTTCCCGATCAGGCCGTGATCGACGGCAAACATTGCGCTGCGCAATCGGGGCAGACCTTTGCCGCGATCAACCCGGCGACCGGGCAATGTCTGGCGAATGTCGCTGCGTGTGGCGAGGCGGATGTCGATGTCGCAGTGCGCAATGCGCGGCAAGTGTTTGAGGCCGGTACGTGGTCGCAAGGATCTCCAGCCGAGCGCAAGCAAGTGCTGCTGCGCTTGGCTGATCTGCTGATGAGTCATCGCGAAGAGCTGGCCTTGCTAGACTCGCTGAACATGGGCAAACCGGTGATGGACGCTTACAACATCGACGTGCCGGGCGCCGCCGGGGTGTTTCGCTGGTACGCCGAAAGCATCGACAAACTTTACGATCAGGTCGCGCCCAGTGCGCCGAATGTGCTGGCGACCATCACCCGTGAAGCACTCGGTGTAGTCGCTGCTGTGGTGCCGTGGAATTTCCCATTGGACATGGCCGCGTGGAAACTCGCCCCGGCGCTGGCGGCGGGCAATTCGGTGATTTTAAAACCGGCCGAGCAATCGCCGTTTTCGGCCTTGCGTCTGGCTGAGCTGGCGCTGGAAGCGGGGCTGCCAGCGGGTGCGTTGAACGTGTTGCCGGGGCTTGGCGAACAGACCGGCAAGGCGTTGGGTTTGCACGCGGATGTCGATTGCCTGGTGTTCACCGGCTCGACGCAGGTGGGTAAATACTTCATGGAATATTCAGCTCGATCCAACCTCAAACAGGTGTGGCTGGAATGCGGTGGCAAGAGCGCCAATCTGGTGTTCGCCGATTGTCAGGATCTGGATCTGGCGGCGGAGAAAGCGGCGTTCGGGATCTTCTTCAATCAGGGCGAAGTCTGCTCGGCCAATTCGCGCTTGCTGGTGGAGCGTTCGATTCATGATGAGTTCGTTGAACGGCTGAAAGCACAGGCTGAACAGTGGTTGCCCGGTGATCCGCTGGATCCGCAGAGCAGCGCTGGCGCCATCGTTGATCACAGGCAGACGGCGGGCATCATGCGCTTCATTCGCAACGCCGAGCAGTCGGGGGCGACCCGGGTTTGTGGCGGTGAGCAGCGGCGCTTGAATGGCTCTGACAACTTCATTGAACCGACGATTTTCACCGGTGTAACCGCCGACATGCCGCTGTTTCGCGAAGAGGTATTCGGGCCAGTGCTGGCGGTGATGCCGTTCGATGATGAGGCCGAGGCTATTCGGCTGGCCAATGACAGTGTGTATGGACTGGCGGCGTCGTTGTGGACCGATGACCTCAACCGCGCACATCGTGTGGCGCGGCAGTTGCGGGCGGGTACGGTGTCGGTCAACACGGTGGATGCGCTGGATGTGACGGTGCCTTTCGGCGGCGGCAAGCAATCGGGCTTTGGCCGCGATTTGTCGCTGCACTCGTTCGACAAATACACCCAGTTGAAAACCACCTGGTTCCAGTTGCGCTGAGACCGAGTTGCCCCCTTCGCGAGCTTGCTCGCGAATGCGGTGGGTCAGCAGCATGGATATTGACTGCTTCGGCACCATCGCTGGCAAGCCAGCTCCCACAGGTTTCAGCGTTGTTCACACAATCCAGGCACATCCACGATCCCTGTGGGAGCTGGCTTGCCAGCGATAGCATTCTCCCAGCCGCCGAAAATCCCCAATCTGCACCCACCTCGCGCATCCCCGCAATCCCCGCCCTTTAGCAGTGCGCACTACCCAGTTTTTTCATCATTTGCAGCCAACAATTTCCTGATTTTCCTCACCGCGCACATGGGCCACCATCAATCTTGCCCGCCAGCCGAATGTTGTCCGCCCAAACGTCCGCGAGAGACCCATGGCAGCAACTGCACAACGGCCGGCGACCGTACTGCCCATGACAAAACTAAATCAACAGCGTCGGGAGTGCTCCATGATCAAGTCCTTGTGTCTCCGTCTCACTCACCCTCTGGCAATCACTGCTCTTGCCGCCACGGTCGCGACCAGCGCCCAGGCCGGGACCCTGTCCATCGGCCACACCACGTGGGTCGGCTACGGCACCCTCTATCTGGCTCAGGACCTGGGCTACTTCAAGGAAAACGGTCTGACCGTCGAATTGCCGGTGGTCGAAGAGGCGTCGATGTACATGGCCGCGCAGGCGTCCGGGCAACTGTCCGGCTCGGCGTCGACCATCGATGAAGTGCTCAAATACCGCCCGCAGTTCTGCTTCAAAGCAGTCGCGGCGCTGGATGACAGCCATGGCGGCGATGGCGTGCTGGTCGGCAAGGATGTGAAAAGCCTGCAAGAGCTCAAGGGCAAATCCGTGGCCGTCAACGAAGGTTCGACCTCGCAGTTCTGGCTCTCCTATTTGCTGAAAAAGAACGGCATGAAGATGAGCGACATCACCGTGCAGAACATGACCGCAGATGATGCCGCCACCGCGTTCATCGCCGGTCGCGTGCCCGCTGCCGTGACCTGGGAGCCGCACCTGTCGATGGTGCGCGACAAGCAGCAGGGCAAAGTGCTGATCGACAGCAGCAGCACCCCCGGCGTGATCGTCGATGTGGTCGCGCTTAATTGCAGCGTGATCGAGAAGCAGCCGGAAGACGTCAAGGCTTTGGTCGCCGGGTTGTACAAAGCCGTGCAATACACCAAGGATCATCCGGAAGACGCTTACAAAATCATGGCCAAAGGTGTCGGCGGTTACCTGTCCGATCCGAAGGAACTGGCCGCCGCCGCGCAAGGCGTGCGTTTCTACGATCAAGCCATGAGCGAGAAGCTCTTGGGCTCACCGGGCAAACCGGGTGACAGCGCAGCGCTGATCAAACTGGCCAACGAAACCGCCAGCGAATTGCAGAGCAAACCTTACAACGTCAGCAACGACGAACTGGTCGACAACCGTTTCGTCAGCCCGCTCTAGGAGGTGTGCAATGTTCAAGCGCAATTCGTGGCTGAGCCGCAGCCTCACGCCAAAAACCGCGTTGCCGGTGCAAGTGGTGTGGAGCGCCAGCGCTCTGGCCTGGGTGTTGTTGGTCGGCCTGTGGGCCGGGCTGTCTTACGGCGGCATCGTCCCAGGGATGTTTTTGCCGACGCCGGGCGCGGTGGTTGAAGCCGCCATGCGCCTGGGCCGCGATGGCACGCTCGGCACACATGTGTGGGCGAGTGTCGAAGTGGTGATGGTCGGCTTCATTGTGTCGTCGTTGGTGGCGGTGCCGTTGGGGTTGCTGATGGGCAGCTTTCGCATCGTTCAGGCGTTCCTTGAACCGCTGGTGAACTTCATTCGTTACCTGCCGGTGACCTCGTTTGTGCCGCTGTTCATCTTGTGGATCGGCATCGGTCTGGAGCAGCGCGTGTCGGTGATTATCTTCGGTGTGTTCTTTCAGCAGTTGGTGATGATCGCCGACGTCTCGAAAGGCATTTCCAAGGACCTGATCAACGCCTCCTACACCTTGGGTTCCAGTCGCCGCGATGCGGTGTTGCATGTGATCGCGCCGGCCTCGGTGCCGGGCGTGCTCGATACCCTACGGGTAACTATGGGCTGGGCCTGGACGTATCTGGTGGTGGCTGAACTGGTCGCCGCGTCCAGCGGTTTGGGTTACCTGAGCCTGAAGGCCATGCGCGGTTTTCAGGTTGACGTGATTTTCCTCGCCATCGCGATCATCGGCCTGCTCGGTCTGGTCACCGATCAACTGTTCCGTTTTCT
The DNA here is from genome assembly GCF_000282235.1 of Pseudomonas sp. GM24. NCBI lineage: Bacteria > Pseudomonadati > Pseudomonadota > Gammaproteobacteria > Pseudomonadales > Pseudomonadaceae > Pseudomonas > Pseudomonas sp. GM24. Next base: position 11,227 of record NZ_AKJR01000067.1, read on the forward strand.
CCGCCTGAGGGTTGCCGCATGGGCTCAGTGACTGCTGCCAATCATCGTTTTATCGAACCCGTTGCGACCCCGGCACAAGCCGCGCCGCGCTTGCAGGTGGACAAGGTCAGCCTGCGTTACAGGAAACCTGACGGCGGCACGTTTACCGCGCTGGAAGAAGTTTCGTTCGAGGTGCCGGATCAGCAGTTTGCCGTGCTGGTCGGGCCATCGGGTTGTGGCAAGTCGAGCCTGTTGTACCTGACCGCCGGTCTGGCTGAGCCGACCTCCGGTGAGATCTACGTCGGCGGCCAGCAAGTGCAAGGCCCCGGTGCGGATCGCGGCATGGTCTTTCAGAGTTACACGCTGTTCCCGTGGCTGACCGTGCGGCAGAACGTCGAGTTCGGCCTCAAACGCCGCGGCATGCCGGCGGCGCGGCGCAAGGAGATCGTCGATTATTACGTCAACGAAGTCGGCCTCGGCGGGTTCGCCGACAACTACGCCAAGCAACTGTCGGGCGGGATGATGCAGCGCGTGGCGATCGCCCGCGCGCTGGCCAATGATCCGCAGATTCTACTGATGGACGAACCGTTCGGTGCGCTCGATAGCCAGACACGTCTGCAGATGCAGCAGTTGTTGCTGCGGGTGTGGGGCAACAGCAAGAAGACCGTGTTGTTCGTCACCCATGACATCGACGAAGCCATTCTGCTCGGCGATCGGGTCTATGTGATGGGCGCGAAACCGGGGCGGATCAAGCAGATTCTCGACGTGCCAATCGAACGTCCGCGCTCGCTCGACATGGTCATGGAGCGCTCGTTCATTGACATGAAGCGGCAGATCTTCGGGTTGCTGCATGATGACTTGGAAGAAGTGCATTGATCCAACGGTCATGTCACCTGGCCATTGTGGGGCAGCCGGCGATGTGATTTCACTGCTGGGCAAACACGGTTTTGACCCAGCCCTGCAGGGTGTATTGCTGGTAGATGTGTTCAGGCACATCGACATACGGATCAGTAATGAACCGTTCAGGAATTACCGGATTGGCCTCATCAATGACCAGGATGTTCGCCGGGTTGTAAAAGTCATAGTCGACCACGCTCTTGTTGGTGGTGATGACTTTTTTTCGTGAAGCCATGGCTTCAAAGAAACGGAAGCTCAACCCGGCCTGGCCAGGCTTGGAAATGTCCAGAATGATGCGCGAGCGCTTTACCAGTTCGCCAACAGACGCCAGTGACATTCTCTGCTCGAAGAACGTGATACCCGGATGCGCGCCCGGGATCGGTTTGCACTGCACCAGAAACTTGTAATCGGTCACCCCGAGACGATCGAATGCCTCCGCCAAGCCTTCAAGTGCCGGCACCCGATCCTTGCCCGCCATTACCACAAACGCCGAGTATTCACCGGGTTCGCCGTCTGCGGTGTAGTCGTCGTAAATGAAGTTGTGGAGCTTTTTCAGGCCGTAGCTTTCAGCATTCTGCGGGTCGAAAGAAAACACCTCGTCATAACCGGCAAGTTCTTCCCGGGTCATCGGCCAGCGACTGAAACTGTCGTAGAGGTAGGCGATCTTGCGCTCGCTGGCATTGAGGCCGGCGGTCAGTTGCTTGGGCTCGATTTGCGCCGGGTTGATGATCAACGCAACGTCAAAGCGCCCTGAGGCACCGATACTCTTCTTGAACTGGCGTAACTGCGCCCAGCGTTTAAGCGGGCGGCGCAGGATCTTCGGCGCTCGATCAAAGCTGTTCTGCATCGCTGACGTATCGATGAAACACACGTCATTGTCGATCATCAGGTAGTCCGCCAGTTTGCGCGCGTAACCACCAATGTCCTTGCACACCAATAAGATTTTCATGAGATTCCATATCGTCAATTCGGGCGACGGGTCGATGTTCCTCGGCCCTGCCTAGGGCGCCGCCGGCAGCAGGAAGCGCGCAATCACCGGCAGATGATCGGAGATGCGCAGCGTATCGTCCTGGCGCACCCTCGCTTCCACCCGTTTGATCTTCGGGCTGTAAAACAGATAGTCGACCGTGCGATCCGGGCCATTCAGGCCGGGGTCGTTGGGGTAGTGGGTCAGCCACTGCGCACGGTCGATGCCGCTGGCTTCGTTGTTGGTCGGGATCATCGGGTACTTGTCCCACAGCAGATGCAGTTCGCTGTCGGCGGAGTAGGGCGTGCGCTGCTCGGCAGGCAGGCGGCGGAACTGGCCGAGCGGCAGCAGATTGAAATCGCCACCGATCAACCATGGCAGGCCCTGACTTTCGTACTTGTCGAGCACTTTGGCCACGGCGCTCACTTGCGCCTGCAACGTGTCATCGGGCTGGCTGGCACGCTCCAGATGGGTATTGAAAACGGTCAGTTGCCCACCATCGCTCAGGGGCAGTTTGGTCGCGAGCAGGGCGTCTTTTGGCTGGAATTGACGGCTGATGAAATTGGCCGCAGCAACCGGCAATTGCAGGCGTTCGGCGTGTTCGATGCGATAGCGGCTCAGGGTTGCCAGTTGCCGGCCGACGCTGCCGAAAATGTGTCGATCAGGGACGAAATCGGCTTTCCAGTCGAATGCGCTGGCGCTGCACGGGTACAGGTCGGCGACGCGTTCCTGCAACAGTTTTAGCTGGTTCTGATAGTCGCTGGCCTTGGCGCCGTCATCGAGCTCCTGCAACAGCACCACATCGGGCTGCTCGTCGCGGATCACCCGCGCCACTTCGTCGAGGCTGAAGGCCATGTCTTCCTGTGTCGGCGCTTCATCGTTGCCCTGGGCCAGATCATTCCAGAACACGTAACGCTTGCCGGCCAGATACTGCACGTTCCAGGTCATGACTTTCAGCGCCTGGCCCGGCACCAGCGTCGGTGGCGTTCCCGTGCAACTGACTGGCAGGGTTTCGCGGGCGTCCGGGCGCCAGGTCAGGCTGAAGATCAGCGCGCCAATCAGCACAAGGGCGAGCACAGAAAGAAACAGGGTGTAGCGCAGTAGACGGGTCATGGCTCGGCTTATAGCGTTACAGAAAGTGGCCCGAGCATACCTGACGGCCGTCTCGAAGCCCAAGCGCAGTGCTGTCAGACCACTCTGTCGCGTTTGTCAGGCAATTCGCTGATCAGCATGAACAGGCGGAACAACACCACGCTGGTGAACAGTTGCAGGAAGCTGTGAGCACTGTCGATCAGTACGGCAATCAGCGGATTCTGCGGCTCGGGGTACACCGCCAATGTCGCGCCTTTGAGCAACCACAGTGGCGTCATCACACAGAGAATGCACAGCAGGATCCGCCAGAAGTGTCCACGGGTCAGGCGCAGGCTTTCTTTCATCGCCTGCAAAGGCCCCATGCCGCGCAGCACCAACAGGTATTCGCCGAACGCGAGCATGACCATCAGCATCAGGCCTGGCAGGAAATACAGCGACAGGCCCAACAGAATCAGCAAGGTATTGAGCGCCGTGAGCAACGCGAAGCGCGGCCACAGAGTGGCGGCCATTGCCAGCAGGTCACGGTTGCGCGGCGCTTCGCCACGGCTGCGCGCATCGAGGAACAGGATCAGCGCTGCGGTGTACAGCGGATACACCAGCAGACCGACGACGATACTGATGGCCGAGATATTTTCCGGCCCGCTGGCGCGATCGACCACTTGTTGTAAAAACGCTTCGAAAATCACCAGCGGCAGGCACAACCGTACGATGCTGCCCAAATGGCGTTTGAAAAAATACAGAGAGTCGCGCAGCACTTCGAGGGCATTCATCAGTCGGTATCGCAGGTCGAAAACAGTGGCTCACTTTAACCGATGATGGCTGGCGCGACACAAACGTAAACATTCGGTAAAGGTCATTGAAACGTTTTGTCACCGTCTCCATTACAGGAGAGCACCTCGGCCAACGTGGACGAGGGCAATGTTATCCCCGGCAATCTACGAGGTCGCCATGAACAGCGAAGAGCAAACCCTGATCGATGGACTGTTTTCCCGGCTGCAACAGGCCGAAACGGAGGCAGCCCCGCGCGATGCCCAGGCTGAGGCGCGGATCAAGGAACACCTGACCCGCCAGCCAGCGGCAGGTTATTTCATGACCCAGGCGATTCTGGTGCAAGAGGCGGCGCTCAAAAGCCTTGATGAGCAGAACAAGCAACTGACTCAACAGGTCCAGCAGTTGCAGGCTGAACTGCAATCGGCCAAAGCGCAGAGTGCCGCACCGGCGCCGAGCGGTGGTGGCGGTTTCCTGTCGAGCATTTTTGGTGGCAGCCCGCGTCCGGCGCCGACCCAGAGCGCCGCCCCGGCGTCCACTGGCGGTTGGCGTGAGCCGGCACCGCAGCAGAACTTCGGTGCTCCTGCGCCACAACAGAACTTCGGCGCAGCGCCGCCTAACTATGCGCAGCAAGCCGCTCCGGCGGCCGGCAGCAGCTTCCTCGGCGGCGCCTTGAAAACCGCCGCCGGTGTGGCCGGTGGCGTGATGCTGGCGCAGGGCATCAGCAGCTTGTTCCATCACAATCAGCAACCGGAAGAAATCGTTGAAGTGATCAAGGAAGAGCCGGCGCAGGTCGCCGACCAGAGCAGCAACGGCTGGGGCGATGATCAGCGTGTGGCCGATAACGGCTTCTCAGGCAATGACCAGGGCGGCTTCACCGACACCGACTACGGCAACGACAATTCCTCGTTCTTTGATGACGACGATTCCTTCGTCTGACTCACCATTCGTCCGGAGCCCTTGAGGGCTCCGGGCCGATTATTCGCGGAACCCTCCTGATGGCTGGCATACTGAGCGCCTTTTTCGGGCCTGGCGCCTGATCCCGCTTCGTGCGCTTGCGCGCCCACAGGAACTCCGGTGAAAAAAATCGCAGTGTTCGCCGACGTGCAGAACCTCTACTACACCGTACGTCAGGCCTATGGTTGTCACTTCAACTACGCCGCATTGTGGGCAGACATCAGCAAGGACGGACAGATCGTCGAGGCCTACGCCTACGCGATCGACCGTGGCGACAGCAAGCAGCAGCAGTTCCAGCAGATCCTGCGCAACCTCGGCTTCACCGTGAAACTCAAACCCTACATCCAGCGCAGCGACGGCTCGGCCAAGGGCGACTGGGACGTGGGCATCACCCTCGACATCATGGACGCCGCCGACCACGTCGACGAAATTGTCCTGGCCTCCGGTGACGGCGATTTCGACATGCTGCTCGAACGCATTATCAGCAAACACGGCGTGCAAGCGGTCGCCTACGGCGTGCCCGGCCTGACCGCCAACTCGCTGATCCGCGCCGCCAGCCGTTACGTGCCGATCGAAGGCGCGCTGCTGCTGAAAAATTGAGCGGCTACTGAAGAATTGATTTGTACGGAGTTGAACCCGGTTTGGAACGCATTGCAGTCATCGACTTTGAAACCACCGGCCTGTCGCCGAACAGCAGCTGCCGCGCCACGGAAATCGCCGTGGTCATGCTGGAGAACGGCCGCATCGTCGAGCGTTACCAGAGCCTGATGAACGCCGGCGTCCGCGTTCCGGCGTTTATCGAGCAACTGACCGGCATCAGCAACGCCATGCTGCGCACCGCGCCGCCGGCGGAGCGGGTGATGGAAGAGGTCAATGAGTTTGTCGGCTGCACGCCGCTGGTAGCGCACAACGCATCCTTCGACCAGAAGTTCTGGGACTTTGAACTGGGGCGGATCAAGCGCACGCGGTTGCAGAACTTTGCCTGTTCGTTGCTGCTGGCCCGGCGTCTGATGCCGGCGGCGCCGAACCACAAGCTCGGTACGCTCACCACGTTTGCGCGTTTGCCGCACACAGGCCAGGCTCACCGGGCCATGGCCGATGCCGAGATGGCGGCCAATCTGATGGCGCATCTGGCTGATGAGTTGCGGCACAAGCACGGCGTCAGCGAGCTATCGCATGACCTGCTGTGCAAGTTGCAGAAAGTCCCCGCCGCCAAAGTCAGCGAGCACCTGCAGCGCTATCGCTGATCCCAAGCCCAACACAGACCCCCTGTAGGAGTGAGCCTGCTCGCGATGACGGTGTGTCAGTCAACATTCGTTTCGACTGACGCGCCGCTATCGCGAGCAGGCTCACTCCTACAGGGAGGAATCATCATCCTCAGGATTTGCCGTTGCCTTCGATCTGGCTGAGTGGCACGCGCTTTTCGATGGCGCTCGACAGCACAATCGAGGTCTTGCTGAAACCAAACTTCGCCACGCGATTGATCAACTCCTCCAGCTCCGTCATCGATCCCACCGCAGCCTTCATCATCACGCACGGATCACCTGTCACTCGAAAGCATTCGGTCAGTTGCGGGATTTTCACCAGTTCGTCGTAAACCTTCTGACTGCCGTTCTGGTGCAGGCGCAATTCGATCATGCACTGGATCGGCAGGCCGATTTTCGACAGGTCGATTTTCGCTTCATATCCGGTGATCACTCCGGCTGCCTCGAGCTTGGCCACGCGCTCGGCAACTGCCGGGGCGGAGAGGTTAACTTTGCGCGCCAGATCGGCGTAGGACGCACGGCCGTTTTCCAACAGGGCGCTGAGCAGCATGCGGTCGTATTTATCCAAGGCCGGACTCCTGAAAATGCCAGACTTTCGAAATCACGGCTTAAGCCGTCGATCTCCGTTCTTTCCAAAGTGTACCGGCGCTATAAACAGGTTTTGTAACTTATTTTTAGTCGTGGGCCTTTCTAGAATAATCCATCCCCTGCCCAGACTTTCGAGCTGCCCATGCCTGCCTTGCGCCGTTTTTCCTTGCCGCTGATCGCCGCGTTTTTTGCGTTGTATGTGATTTGGGGATCGACCTATCTGGTGATCCGCATTGGCGTCGAATACTGGCCACCGCTGATGCTTGGTGGTGTGCGCTTTGTGATCGCGGGTATGTTGATGTATGCCTTTCTGCGCTGGCGCGGAGCACCGGCGCCGACCTGGGCGCAGTGGAAAGCGGCGGGGATCATCGGGATTTTGCTGTTGAGTTTTGGTAATGGCGCGGTGAGTGTGGCTGAGCACACCGGTGTGGCCTCCGGCGTGGCGGCGTTGGCGGTGGCAACGGTGCCATTGTTCACCTTGCTCTGTGGATATTTCTGGGGCGCGCGCAATACCCGTCTGGAGTGGGCCGGGGTGGCGTTGGGGATTATCGGTATCGCCATGCTCAACATGGGTTCCAACCTGCAATCGAGTCCGCTGGGCGCGGCGTTGCTGATTTTCGCAGCGGCGACCTGGGCGTTCGGTTCGGTATGGAGCAAGCATCTGCCATTGCCGCAGGGGGCGATGGCCAGTGCGGTGGAAATGCTCGTTGGCGGTGTGGTGCTGCTGATTGGTAGCGCCGTCAGTGGTGAACACCTGCAAGCTGTGCCGCCGATTGAAGGCTGGCTGGCGCTGGCGTACCTGATCTTCTTCGGCTCGATCATCGCCTTCAACTCTTATATGTACCTGCTCAAGCACGTGCGTCCGGCGGCGGCGACCAGTTATGCCTACGTCAACCCGGCGGTGGCGGTGTTGCTGGGGATCGTGTTCGTTGGCGAAACCATCGGCATCGAAGAAGCGCTGGCGATGCTGGTGATCATCAGCGCCGTAGTGTTGATTGGCTTGCCACAGTGGCGCCGGCCAGCACAGCCGCCAGTCGTGGCGCCGACAGCCGTTCCCACAGAAACGCGTACGAATTAGGGTAAACTGCGCGGCATTGCATGCCTGCGTCATTTTTTCCTACGGTACTTCCATGACTTTCGCCACCCTTGGCCTGATCGAACCCTTGCTGCGCTCCCTCGAGAAGCTCGGCTACCAGACCCCGACGCCGGTTCAGGCGCAAGCCATTCCGGCCGTGCTGGCCGGTCGTGACCTGATGGCAGCGGCGCAGACCGGCACCGGCAAAACCGCCGGTTTCGCCTTGCCGCTGCTGCAGTTGCTGGCCATGGAAGGGCCGAAAGTCGCCGCCAATTCGGTGCGCGCGCTGATTCTGGTGCCGACCCGTGAGCTGGCCGAACAAGTCCACGAAGCCGTGCGCCAGTACGCCGAAAACCTGCCGTTGCGCACGTACGCGGTGTACGGCGGCGTCAGCATCAACCCGCAAATGATGAAGCTGCGCGGCGGCGTCGATCTGCTGGTGGCGACGCCGGGCCGTCTGCTCGACCTGTTCCGCCAGAAGGCGCTGAAATTCAATCAGCTGCAAACCCTGGTGCTCGACGAAGCCGATCGCATGCTCGATCTGGGCTTCTCCGAAGAACTGTCGAACATCTACCGCGCACTGCCGAAGAAACGTCAGACGCTGCTGTTCTCCGCGACCTTCTCCGATGACATCCGCCTGCTGGCCGGGCAGATGCTCGACGATCCGCTGACCGTCGAGGTCAGCCCGCGCAACGTGGCTGCCAACACGGTCAAGCAGTGGATCGTGACGGTGGACAAGAAGCGCAAGGCTGAGCTGTTCGTGCACTTGATGCGCAAGAACAAGTGGAAGCAGGTGCTGGTGTTCGCCAAGACCCGCAACGGTGTGGATGCGCTGGTGGAAAAACTTCAGGGCCTTGGTGTGAATGCTGACGGTATCCATGGTGATAAACCGCAGGCAACCCGTCAGCGAGCGCTGGATCGTTTCAAGCTCAGTGAAGTGCAGATTCTGGTTGCGACTGATGTAGCGGCGCGGGGGCTGGATATCGAAGATCTGCCGTTGGTGATCAACTTCGATCTGCCGATCGTGGCTGAGGATTACATTCACCGTATTGGCCGTACCGGCCGTGCTGGCGCAACCGGTGAGGCGATTTCGCTGGTGTGTGCGGATGAAGTGAACATGTTGTCGGCGATTGAAATGCTGACACGGCAGACCTTGAAGCGTCAGAACGAGCCGGATTTCGAACCTGAGCACCGCGTGCCGGACACCGACGCCAGCGGTCAGGTGATCAAGAAGCCGAAAAAACCGAAGAAGCCGAAAGCTTCGGGTGGTGGTGGCAAGCGCAATCTGGGTAAGTGGGTCGATAGCGGCGAGACGCAGGCGCCGGAGCCTTCGGTCAAGCCTGTGCGTAAAGTGCCGGTGTTTAACACTGGACCGCGCAAGCGTAAGCCTTAAGGTCAAAAGCCCCTCACCCTAACCCTCTCCCCAAGGGAGAGGGGACTGATTGGGGGATGCTCGCGAAGTACGCCGACTTGATCCTATGGCTGTGAATCCATAATCGACAAAGCTTTCGCCTGACACCTAGGTCGTCTGACCAAATCCATAATCGACTCGGTGTTTCAGGTCGATGTATGGCGCCAGACACCTCGGTCGGTTGACCAAATCGATAATCGACTCGGTGGTTCAGGTCGATGTATGGCGTCAGACACCTCACCCCAGCCCTCTCCTTCTGGGAGAGGGCTGGGGTGAGGGTTCAGGCAGACGCCTCGGACTTGAACCACTGCACAATCCCCAACCCTGCCGCCCGCCCGCTGGCAAAACACCCCGTCAGCAAATACCCGCCCGTCGGTGCTTCCCAATCCAGCATCTCCCCCGCGCAGAACACCCCCGGCAACGCCTTGAGCATCAAACGCTCATCCATCGCCTCGAACGTCACGCCACCAGCGCTGCTGATCGCTTCGTCCAGCGGACGGGTTTTCACCAAGGTCAGCGGCAACGCCTTGATCGCCCGGGCCAATAGCGCCGGATCGGCGAAAGTCGCAGCATCGGTCAGCTCACGCAGCAATGCCGCTTTCACCCCATCAATCCCGACCTGACTGTGCAAATGCTTGGCCATCGAACGCGAACCGCGAGGCTTGCTCAACGCTGCCTGCAATTTATCCACAGGCCGGCCGGGCAGCAGATCGATGTGAACGGTCGCTGCGCCGTACTGATTGATCGCCTCACGAATCGGCGCCGACAGCGCATAAATCAGACTGCCCTCGATCCCTGTAGCGGTGATTACACATTCGCCCAAGCGCGGTAGATCATCGTTCAAACCAATGGCGATATTTTTCAGCGGTGCGCCGGCGAATTTGCTGACCATCAACTCGCTCCAAGCCTGCACCTCGAAGCCACAATTACTTGGCTGCAACGGCGCCAGTCCTACACCGCGTTGCTCCAGCGGCAGCATCCAGGCACCGTCGGAACCGAGGCGCGACCAACTGCCGCCGCCGAGGGCGAGCAGGGTGGCGTCGGGTTTGACGGTGATTTCACCTTCCGGGCTGTCGATGCGCAGCGCGCCGTGTTCATCCCAGCCGAGCCAGCGATGGCGGGTGTGGATAACTACGCCGCTGTCGCGTAAGCGTTTGAGCCAGGCGCGCAGCAGCGGCGCGGCTTTCATGTCGGTGGGGAATACGCGGCCGGAGCTGCCGACAAAGGTCTCGATGCCCAGATCGTGAATCCATGTGCACAACGCATCGGCGTCGAAGCCGCGCAGCAGCGGGGCGATTTGTGGCGCGCGTTCGGCGTAGCGCGAGAGAAACGCCGGGTACGCTTCAGAGTGGGTGATGTTCATGCCGCCGACGCCGGCCAGCAGAAACTTGCGTCCCACCGAGGGCATGCCGTCGTAGAGATCGACGCGGATTCCGGCCTGGCTCAGTACTTCAGCGGCCATCAGGCCGGCGGGGCCACCGCCAATGATGGCGACGTGAGCGGGGGAGGAGGCGGAAGTCTGGGTCATGGCATGCGCTGCGGTATGGCGGGATAAGGCGCGCATTCTAACAGCGCGGATCTCTTGTAGGAGTGAGCCTGCTCGCGATAGCGGTGTGTCAGCCAAATTAATGTTGAAGGTGCTGACGCATCGCGAGCAGGCTCACTCCTACAGGGATTTGAGGTGGCCTTGAGTTGTTGGTTGAAAAGTGATCAGTGCTCTGTAGGCCCTGTCGGATATGGCCTGTAGTCCCTTTCACTCAGGTTATCCACAGGCGGTTCCACAGCGATTGTGGGTAACGCAGCACAACTCAATGACAACCGTGTGACTGCCAGACCCGTTGCGCGCTGTGATGCAGGATGCCGTGGCGGCGGGCGAGGGCGTGGCGATCCTTGCTGTAGCCGCCGCCAATCACGCCCATCACCGGAATATCGCGGCCCAGGCAATGGCGCATCACGCTTTCATCACGGGCGGCGACGCCTGCGTCGGTCAGTTGCAGATAACCGAGGGCATCGTCCTTGTGCACATCGACGCCGGCGTCGTATAGCACCAGATCCGGTTGATACAGCGGCAGCAAATAGCTGAGCGTGTCATCGACCACCTTCAAATAATCGCCATCGCCCATGCCTTTGGGCAGCGGAATATCCCAGTCACTTTCCGCCTTGCGTGCAGGAAAATTCTTCTCGCAGTGCAGGGAAACGGTAATCGCCTCCGGCGTGTCATGCAGGATTCGCGCGGTGCCATCGCCCTGATGCACATCGCAATCGAAGATCAGCACGCGATTCACGCGACCGCTTTGCAGCAGGTAATGGCTGATGATCGCCAGGTCATTGAAAATGCAGAAGCCCGCCGGGTAATCGTAATGCGCATGATGGGTGCCGCCGGCCAAGTGGCAGGCGAGGCCATGCTCAAGGGCTTTTTCCGCCGCCAGTATCGAACCGCCGACGGCCCGCACCGTACGCCTTGCCAACGCTTCGTTCCAAGGCAGGCCGAGGCGCCGCTGGTCTTCGCGGGACAACTCGCCGCTCATGTAGCGTTCGATATACGCACGGTCATGGGCGAGGGCGAGGATGTCGTTGGGGCAGATCTCCGGGCGCAGCAGGTCGGCATCGCGGGTCAGACCGCTGTCGACCAGGTGATCGCGCAGCAGGCGAAACTTGTCCATCGGGAAGCGGTGATCCGCCGGAAACTCAGGGCTGTAGTCTTCGTGGTAGATCAGCGGCAGTGGCATGGCTAATTCATGTAGGAACGTAGGAAAGAGTGAAGGATCCTACCAGCGATGTAGACTTGCGGCATGGAAACGGAGGGGCACGATGGAGCCGATACTGGAACTTGAAAGCGCGCGCTTGCTGATGCGTCAGTGGCAGGACGAGGATTTGCCGGCATTTGCCGCGATGTGCGCCGATCCTCAAGTGATGCGTTATTTTCCGGCCCCGTTGAGCCGACTGGAAAGCGCTTCAATGATCGGCCGCGTGCGCGGGCATTTTGCCGAGCACGGTTTTGGCTTGTGGGCGCTGGAGCGCAAGGACAGCGGCGAATTTATCGGTTTCACCGGGCTCGGCGTGGTCGGGTTCGACACGCCGTTCACCCCGGCGGTGGAAATTGGCTGGCGCCTGGCCAAGGAACATTGGGGCCTCGGTTATGCCAGCGAAGCGGCATGGACCGCTCTACGCTGCGGCTTTGATCGCTTGGCCTTGAAGGAAATCGTCTCCTTCACCGCGCAATCCAATCTGCCGTCGGAGAAAGTCATGCAGGCGATCGGCATGCATCACGCCCCGGACGATGATTTCGATCACCCCAAGCTTGCCGCCGATCATCCGTTGCGCCGGCATGTGCTCTACCGCATCACCCGCGAACAATGGCTGCAAACCTTGCATGGATAAGCCGACACGGACGTTTACAATGGCCGCCATATCATTGGCCCGCGCCAGAATCTGAATCGGCCGCCGCAGCCAAGACTGCGCGGCATAGCTTTGTGTGAGGAGAGTCTGAATGAGCCAAGTGTTGGAAGATCTGGTTGACCTGCTGACCCTGGAACCGATCGAAGAAAACCTGTTCCGTGGCCGCAGCCAGGATCTGGGTTTCCGTCAGTTGTTCGGTGGCCAGGTGCTCGGCCAGTCGCTGTCGGCGGCCAGTCAGACCGTTGAAGAGGCGCGCCATGTGCATTCGATGCACGGTTATTTCCTGCGTCCGGGCGATGCCAAGTTGCCGGTGGTCTACTCGGTTGATCGCGTGCGCGATGGCGGCAGCTTCAGCACTCGTCGGGTCACGGCGATCCAGAAGGGTCATCCGATCTTCACCTGCAGCGCTTCGTTTCAGTATGACGAAGCAGGCTTCGAGCACCAGAGCCAGATGCCGGTGGTGGTCGGCCCGGAAAACCTGCCGTCGGAGCTGGAATTGACCCAGCAACGCGCGCACCTGATCCCGGAACACATGCGTGAAAAACTGCTGTGCCCGAAGCCGATCGAAGTGCGCCCGGTCACCGAAAAAGACCCGTACAACCCGCAACCGGCGGATCCGGTGAAGTACGTGTGGTTCCGTGCTGACGGTGCGTTGGCCGACATTCCGGCCCTGCACAAATACCTGTTGGCCTACGCCTCGGACTTCGGCTTGCTGACCACGTCGATGCTGCCCCACGGCAAATCGGTCTGGCAGAAAGACATGCAGGTCGCCAGCCTCGATCACGCGCTGTGGTTCCACAACGATCTGCGCGCCGATGACTGGTTGCTCTATGCGATGGACAGCCCGTGGGCCGGCAATTCCCGTGGTTTCTCCCGTGGCAGCGTGTACAACCGCGCCGGGCAATTGGTGGCTTCGGTGACGCAGGAAGGCTTGATCCGCCATCGCAAGGATTGGGCATGAGCCTGAAGGATGTGAAGCACTGGGTGTTCGACATGGACGGTACGCTGACCGTCGCCGTACATGATTTTGCAGCGATTCGCGTGGCGCTGGCGATTCCGCCGCAGGACGACATCCTCACTCATCTTGCGGCATTGCCGGCGGATGAGGCAGCAGCGAAACATGCCTGGTTGTTGGAGCACGAGCGCGATCTGGCGCTGGGTTCGACCCCGGCCAACGGGGCGGTAGAGCTGGTGCGTGATCTGCACGCACGCGGTTATCGCCTCGGCATTCTGACCCGCAATGCGCGGGAATTGGCACATGTGACGCTGGAGGCCATTGGTTTGGCTGACTGTTTTGCGGTGGACGATGTGTTGGGCCGTGATGAAGCACCGCCGAAGCCGCATCCGGGTGGTTTGCTGAAACTGGCAGACGCTTGGGACGTGCCGGCGAGTGAGCTGGTGATGGTCGGTGATTACCGCTTTGATCTGGATTGCGGCCGCGCGGCGGGCGCACGGACAGTGCTGGTGAATCTGCCGGAAAACCCGTGGCCGGAGCTGACCGATTGGCATGCGAAGGATTGTGTCGAGTTGCGGCGGATGCTGCTGGCCTGAAATCTTGGCTGCTTTAGCGGGCCTCATCGCGAGCAGGCTCACTCCTACAATTGAATGCGTTCCCCTGTAGGAGTGAGCCTGCTCGCGATGGCGTCAGATCAATCAGCACAAAACTTATTCGAACAACGCCTTCTGCCCCTCCGGCGAGGTCAGCATTCCATCTCCGTTATGCCCAACCCCGGGCACTTCAACCAACCGCTGATTCACCCCTTCCGGATGGCGACGCAGCAAATAGCCGAAGTAAAACTTGCCACGCTCCAGGCGATACGCCCCTTGCGCTTCGGCTTCACAACGCTTGTCCAACGCCGGATGGTTAGGATCGGTGTCCTGCTGCCCAAGCAGATAAATCACCTCGCGTTTGACGTAACCGCTCTCAAGCTGCAACGGCGTTTGCCCACCGGCGTACACCGGCATGTCTGACAGACCGTACTTCCAGCGATTGAAACCCGCGCACTTGGCGTGATCGAACGCCACCGGCCGTTGCTCATTGAAATACGCATAGGACGACGGATTGGCCACCACATAACGCAAGCGAATGCCGTTGGCCTTCAGCGCTGGCTGATCCTTGGCGAGCAGGGCATAACGCTGCACCACTTGACCGCCACCGGAATGACCGAAAATCACGATCTGCTTCACGTCCGGAAACTGTTTGCGGTCGCTGATCCGCGCGACGATCTCATCGAGCGCCGCATAGGAACTCAACGGATTCGGTCCTGTGGATAACCCGCCGCCCATCCACTCGTTGCCTTGCCAGCGCAGCAGCGTGGTGGGGAGCGAGTACAGCGCGACATCGCTTTCATTGAGGAACTGCGGCGCAATCACCAGCGTGTGGGGACTTTGTCCCGCCAGCTCGGCCGCGCTCTCGGCGCTTTTGCGATAGGTCTCGGCGTTGCGCAACCGGCCATGAATGACGATCAGCACACGCTCGATCTTCTCCGGCGCAGGACCAATGCCTACCGCCATTTCCCCGGCCTTGAGTTGCAAACGACCGGGGCTGATCGCATCGACACCTGCGGCGTGCGCGGTGCTGCCAACCATCAGTAACGCTAAAAGCCATTTATGCATTTACAGGTTTTTCGCCGCGAAGGTGTCGCACTGGCCGACCTGGCCCTGTGCGAATCCGGTTTTGAACCAGCGCACCCTTTGCGCCGACGTACCGTGGGTAAACGAGTCCGGCACCACACGGCCCTGACCTTGTTGTTGCAAGCGATCATCACCGATGGCGTTGGCCGCATTCAAGGCCTCTTCGATGTCGCCCGGTTCCAGCCAGTTCAAGCGCTTCTGTGCGCTGTAGGCCCAGACGCCGGCGAGGCAGTCGGCCTGCAATTCCTGACGCACCAGCAAACCGCCTTCGCCTTCCATTTGCCGACCTTGCTGGCGGGCTGTCTGAATTTTCGCCGAGACACCGAGAAGCGTCTGCACATGGTGTCCGACTTCATGCGCGATTACGTAGGCCTGAGCGAAATCTCCGGCAGCCTTGAAGCGTTGCGACATCTCCTGGAAGAACGCCATGTCCAGATAAACCTTCTGGTCCGCCGGGCAATAGAACGGGCCAGTGGCCGAGGTCGCCAGACCGCAGGCGGAATTGACCCGGTTGCTGAACAGCACCAAGGTCGGGTCCTTATATTGCCGGCCAGCCTGCTGGAAAACCGCACCCCAGGTGTCTTCGGTGTCACCAAGGATCGAGCGGACGAATTCGGCCTGTTCATCATTGGCCGGCGGCGCCTGACGGGTTTGCGAAGTCGGCGCGGCTTGTTGCCCCGATTGCCCGGCGAGCTGACCGAGGATCTGCAGCGGATCCTGCCCGGTGATCCAGCCAATGCCGACAATCAGCAGGATGGCCCCCAGGCTCAGGCCTTTGCCGCCGCCGAAACGCATGCCGCCACCGCCGCCGGCATCATCACCACGGGCATCGACGACGTTGTCACTGCGTCGGCCTTTTTTCCATAGCATGTGGGAATCCTCTGTGTGTATCGGGTGATGATGAGTGTTGCTGCTGTGTGAGTGTGGCGCCAGTCCGGTCGTCCGTCTATTGGCCACACGCAAACAGGCCCGGCCTCGTGCTGACGAGGTCGGGCCTGTTATTGACGATCACCCGCCCTGGGAATTCAATCCCTTGGCGGGTTTCTTTCAGCAGGTCATCGATCAGCGATCAAACGCATCCCACTGCGGTGCGAAATCCGGGCTGACCTGGCGTTGATTTTTCGGCAGTGCGGCAATCAAAGCACGGTCCTCATCGTCCAGTTCGACCTTCAGTGACGCCAGGTTGGCCAGTTGATTGGTCTGGCTGCTGGCCTTGGGAATGGCCGCAACGTTGGGCTGATCGAGCAACCATTTCAGTGCGACCTGCGTCGGCAATACGCCGTGCTTTTTGGCGATCTGTTGAATCTGCGGGATGTCCGAGACCTTGTTGCGTGCCAGTGGGGTGTAGGCCGTCAGTGCCATGTCGTGTTGACGGGCGTAGTCGAGCAGGGCGTTTTGTCCGAGCAGGACGTGGTACTCGACCTGAATCGCTGACAGATCAATCCCATATTCCTCGATGACTTTGCGTAGCAGGGGCAGCGGAAAATTCGCCACGCCGATGTTGCGCGCCAGGCCCTGCTCCTTGAACGATGCCAGCGTCTTGAGGGTGCGCGGCAGATCCCAGTCGGTGGCTGGCCAGTGGATCATGAACAGATCGACGTAGTCGCTGCGCAAAGCGCTAAGGCTGCGGTCCATGGAATGGCGCATCGCGTCGGGTTGCAGCTGATCCCACCAGACCTTGGTGGTGACATGAATCTGTTCGCGCGGTGTCGGCGTATTCGCCAGTGCTTGTCCGACCGCGTCTTCGTTGTTGTAGGCCGCCGCGGTGTCGATGTGTCGATAACCCAATTCCAGCGCTTGCTCGACGGCGCGGGTGCATTCGTCGCCGAGCATCGGCCAGGTGCCGAGACCGAGTTTCGGCATGTTCAAACCTTGGGCGTTAACGATGTGCTGCATGGTCGATCTCCTGTTCGAAAGCAGTCATGCCGGCAATGTGCCGGGCGGCGATGTAGCCGAAAGTCAGTGCCGGGCCGAGGTTGATCCCGCCCGCCGGGTAGTGGCCACCCATGATGCTGGCCATGTCGCCGCCCGCTGCGTAGAGGCCGGTGATGGGGTTTTGGTTGGCATCCAGCACTTGCGCATGTGGATTGACCTTGAGGCCGGCAAACGTACCGAAGCAGCCCGGTTGGACTTTTACGGCGTAGTACGGGCCGGTATCTATTGGGGCAACGCAGGGGTTGGGAAGGTTCGCCGGATCACCCTGTTTGCGGTTGTAGGGTGTTGCGCCGCGACCGAACTGCGGGTCTTCGCCGTGACGGGCATGGCGGTTGTAGTTATCCACAGTCTGGCGCAAGCCGCTCGGGTCGATGCCGCAGGCGAGGGCCAATTCTTCAATACTGTTACCGCTTTTCAGATAGCCGCTGCGGATAAATTCTGACACTGGCAGCGGAAATGGCCGCGATATGCCGAGGCCATAACGGCGTTGAAAAGCGTGGGTGCAGATCAGCCATGAGGCGACTTCTTCACCTTCAGGCGCGGCGGCAACCATGGCGCTGACGTAGTCGAAATAGCCGTTGGCTTCGTTGACGAAACGCTGACCGTTGCTGAGCACGCCGATGATGCCGGGTTTGCCGCGCTCGATGATGTGTGGGAAATGGCCGATGCTGCCGTCGGAATGTGGCACTTGCGAAACCGGTGCCCACGCCACGGGCGAAGCCACATCGGTATTGACCCGTGCACCGACGCTTTCGCCCAGGCGCAGGCCATCGCCGTTGATGGCCTGCGGTGGCAGCGCCCAATGCTCGTGACCGGTCGGCGTGCGCGGGAACAGGGCTTTGCGCCGCTCGATGTCATTGGCAAAACCACCGGCGGCGAGTACTACGGCTTTGCGTGCATGAATGCGGATCGGGCCCTTGCGGGTGCTGACCTGCGCGCCCGAGACGCGCGAGCCATCACGCAGCAGTTCCGTTACGGGCGCCGATTCCCAGAGCAGAACGCCAAGGTCTTCGGCGGACTTCGCCAGCCTTGCCACCAGCGCCACGCCGTTGACCAGTTGCATCGCCCGGCCATGCACCGCGAAGTCGAACAAGTGCCGAGTGAATCGTCGCGTCACGTGCCACGCGGCTTTCAGCGAACGGGTCAAGTTGAGGAACGCCGACAGATCTGCGCCCGCCATGATCGGCATGCCCATGAAGGACGTTTCGCGCATGGTCGTGCGAAGTCGCTTGAGCAAGCGTCCGACCTTGCGGCCATCGTAGGGTGCGGCGATCACCGATCGACCACCGGTGCCTGCGCCCGGTGTGTCGCCATGGATGTCGGCGATCGCATTGCCGTCGGCGAATTGCAAGGCAGTGTGCTGCTCGAAAAACGCAACCATGCGTGGCCCGGCTTCCAGGAAAGCGTCGATCATCGCCGGATCGAAATGCTCGCCCAGTTCATGGCGCAAATAGGTGCGCGGTTGTTCGACGTCTTCGATGATGCCGGCGCGACGTGCCAGCGGATTGCACGGCACCCACGCCCAGCCACCCGACCACGCGGTGGCGCCACCGAACACCGAATCCTTTTCGACGACGATGACTTTCAGGCCATGCCATGCAGCGGTGACGGCTGCTGACAATCCGGCGGCGCCGGAGCCGATAATTAAGACGTCGCAGTCGATAGCGGGAAGTTCGGCAGGCATCAAACAAGGCTCCAGCATTGGTTTTTTTTGGAATTTGATTCCAGAAAGTAACCATTGCTACCATCGGCCTACAAGCCTTGATACGACAAACCGGGCGGTTATCGAACGCGCAGTTCCGGATTTCGCTTTGCGGTAGATGTCTTCTAGAATCGACGAAATTTCATTTGGATTTCCCTATGGCCGGCAGTCAAATCGAACGGGTTTTCAGCGTGCTGGAAAGCCTCACCAGTGATCCGCGCGGGCTGCCGATGCAGACGCTGGCCGAGCAATTGGACATCCCCAAGAGTGCAACGCACCGCTTGCTCGCCGAGCTGATCCGCCTGGGCTACGTGCGGCAGAATGGGGAAACCTTGCGTTATCACTTGTCGACCAAACTGGTCGCGATGGGCTTTCAATACCTGGCGAGCAGCGGCGCCGATATTGTCCAGCCCGTGCTGGATCGACTGGCGCAGGAAACCGGTGAACTGGTGCGTCTGGGCGTGATCGATGGCGAGCGGCAGACCTGGATCGCCAAGGCGCAGGGCGCGCGTACCGGCCTGCGTTACGACCCGGACATGGGCCGCGATGCGCCGCTGTTTTACACCGCGTCCGGGCACGCATGGCTGGCGTGCATGAGCGATGCCGAGGCGCTGTCGCTGGTTGAGCGTCAAGCGGCGGAAGTGCCTGTGGGGATTGGGCCGAATGCGCCGCGCTCGAATATCGAATTGCTGGAACGCCTACGTCTGGCGCGCGAGCAGGGCTATGCCTGGGTCGAGGAGAGCTCGGCAGTCGGCACTTCGGCGATTGCTGCGGTGGTGAAGCACCCGGCGGATGGACGGGTGATCGGTGTACTCAGTATTGCCGGGCCGAGCGCGCGGATGCCGGGGGCACGATTGCATGAGCTGGCGCCGTTGTTGCTGAAGTCTGCCGAGGAAATGTCAGCGGCGAGCCTGGCCTCAGAACTGTTTATCTAATCCGCCGCAAATCCTCCTACATGGATCTTCGTTTGGCGTGAAATTGTGCGGTGTTCGCACGGTTTTGGCGTTG
This sequence comes from Pseudomonas sp. GM24, assembly GCF_000282235.1. Lineage (NCBI taxonomy): Bacteria > Pseudomonadati > Pseudomonadota > Gammaproteobacteria > Pseudomonadales > Pseudomonadaceae > Pseudomonas > Pseudomonas sp. GM24. The sequence goes on from NZ_AKJR01000067.1 coordinate 30,904, forward strand.
ACGGGTTTTTGATTGTGGAACTCGGTTCTAGATTGTTTGCGGAGTGTCATTCCAAGAACAATCACAAAAGGACCGCACCTTGAATTCGCCCCTTCGAATCGCCTTGATCGGTGCCGGCAACATGGGCCAGCAACATTATCGGCATCTGCAATCTCTCACCGAAGCGACGCTGTGCGCGGTGGCTGATCCCGGGCCGCAATCAGCAGGGCTTGCGGCTGAGTGGGGTGTAAGGCATTTCGCTGATCATCGTCAGATGCTCGAGCACATCAGGCCCGACGCGGTGATCGTCGCCAATCCGAATAACCAGCACGTTGCTACGGCGCTCGATTGTCTGGCGGCAGGCGTACCGGTGCTGTTGGAGAAACCGGTCGGCGTGCACCTGGATGAAGCGCGCGAGCTGGTCGCGGCGGTTAAACGCAGCGGTGTGCCAGTGCTGGTCGGCCATCACCGGCGCCACAATCCACTGATCGTGCGCGCCCATGAGCTGTTACAGCGCGGAGCGCTCGGGCGTCTGACCACGGTCACCGCGCTGTTTCAGTTGCGCAAACCGGATAGCTATTTCGAGGTCCCGTGGCGCCGTGAAGCGGGGGCGGGGATGTTGCTGACTAATCTGATTCACGATCTCGATCTGCTGCGTCACCTGTGCGGCGAAGTGCGCTCGGTACAAGCGATCACTGACAACTCAGTGCGCGGTTTCGCCAATGAAGACAGCGCGGCGGTGTTGCTGCAATTCGAAGGTGGCACATTGGGCACGTTGAGCGGGTCCGATGCGGTGGCTGCGCCGTGGAGTTGGGAACTGGATTCCGGTGAGAACCCGGTGTATCCGCGTCAGGCCGATCAGCCGTGTTATCTGCTGGCCGGGACTGCCGGCGCCTTGAGCATTCCGCAGCTCAAGCGTTGGCATTACGCCGCTGATCAGGTCGATGCCGGTTGGCATGAACCCTTGTTGATGGTCGAAGAGTCCTACAGCGGTGACGAAGCTTTGCGCTTGCAGTTACAGCATTTCGTACGCGTGGCACGGCGTGAAGTCGCGCCACTGGTGAGTGCGGCCGACGCTGCGCGCACTTTGGCGCTGATCGAAGCCATCCGCGAGGCCGCCGCCACTGGCCGCGCCTGCGCCCCTGCACTGATCGAGGCTTGAACATGAGCGAACGAATCCTGTCTCTGGCCAGCCTGACTGTGCTGGAGTTATCGCCACCGCAAATGGTCGAGGTGGCGGCACGTGCCGGATACAGCCATGTCGGTTTGCGCCTGGAACCGGCAACGCCCGAGGAGCATCACTTCCCGTTGGTCGCCGATGCTGAATTGCGCCGTCAGACGTTGCAGCGTCTGCGCGATACCGGCATCCGTGTGCTCGACGTGGAAATCCTGCGCTTGAAGCCGCAAACCATCGTTGCCGATTTCGAGAAACTTTTAACGGTCGGTGCAGAATTTGGCGCTACCGAATTGCTGGTCGCCGGTAACGATCCTGACGAGCAGCGGCTTACCGATAACTTTGCGGCGCTTTGCGATCTGGCCAGGCCTTACGGGTTGCACCCGCATCTGGAGTTCATGCCCTGGACCGATGCGCGCGACCTTGAACAAGCGCTGCGAATTGTCGAGAACGCGGATCGGGAAAACGCTGCGGTGCTGGTCGATGCCTTTCACTTTGATCGTTCGGCTTCACGGCTTGAGGATCTGCAAACGGTGTCGCCGGCGAGGCTGCGTTATGCACAATTATGTGATGTCGCGGGTCCGCGACCGTCAGACATGGCCGAGATCTTGCGTCAGGCGCGCAACGAGCGGCGGTTTCCCGGCGAGGGTGATTGTGATCTGCTCGGGCTGCTGAAAGCGCTGCCGGCTAATATCCCACTGAGTCTGGAAATTCCCACGGTTAAACTGCTGGAGCAGGGCGTGAGCGGATTGCAGCGGGCGCAGATGGCGATTGATCGAACGCGCAAGTTGTTGGCGCACCTGTAAGCGGGGCTGCGCACCTGTCGCGGGCAAGCCCGCTCCCACAGGGGGAGGCGAGACTGCCTGCGAAGCTTTTGATCTTTTACGGCACCACAAGGAAACCCGATGACTGTCAGCACTCCGCTCTCTGGTGTCAACCAACCCTTCAAGGGGATCTTGCTGATTGTCGTGGCGACCTTCCTGTTCTCCAGTCACGACGCATTGTCGAAATATCTCTCGGGTTTCTATCCGATCGTGATGGTGGTCTGGGCGCGCTATCTGGTGCACACCTTACTGATGGCGGGGATTTTTCTGCCGCAGTCCGGGTTGCGCGTCCTACGCACCAAGAAGCCGTTATGGCAGTTGACCCGAGCACTTTGCCTGCTCGGTACCAGCCTGTTTTTCACCACGGCCTTGCTGTATATCCCGCTGGCGGAAGCCACGGCGGTCAACTTTCTTGCGCCGGTATTGGTGACCGCGTTGTCGGTGCCGCTGCTCAAGGAGCGAGTGACACGCGGCCAATGGATCGCGGTGATCTGCGGCTTTATTGGCGTGCTGATCATCGTTCACCCGGGCGGTGAATTGTTCACTCCGGCGGTGTTGCTGCCGTTCTGCTCGGCGCTGTTTTTCTGCTTCTATCAACTGCTGACCCGCAAGCTCGCCGAAGTCGACAGCCCGACCACCAGCAACTTCTTCGCCGGGCTGTGCAACACATTGGTGATGAGTGCGCTGGTGCCGTTCTTCTGGCAAGTGCCGACGTTGACCCATGCCGGGTTGATGCTGGCGCTGGGCAGTTGCGGGATGACTGCGCATTTGTTTCTGACCCAAGCCTTCCGCCATGCCGCACCGGCGCTGCTGGCGCCGTTCGGTTATTGCCAGATCGTGTTTGCCGGGTTGTTGGGTTGGCTGCTGTTCAATCACACGCCGAGTCTGTTGACGATCATTGGCATTGCGGTGATCTGTTGCAGTGGACTGGCGGCAGCGTGGCAGCAGAGCCGCCGCTGAAGAGACCGCAACCCCCTGTGTAGGAGCTGACGAGTGAAACGAGGCTGCGATCTTTTGATCTTCAACATCAAGATCAAAAGATCGCAGCGTGCCGCAGCTCCTACAAGGGAGCCGGGTGTAGGCAGGTTATTCGGTGACGGTCGGGATTTTGCGCGGGGCCATGAAGTACATCCACGTCAGCGCAAGGAAATACATCGCCGGAATCAAGGTGAACAACACGGTGTAGTTGTTGTTGGTCACGGTCAGGATGTGGCCGACGATCTGGGTCATGAACATCCCGCCAATCGCTGCGCACATGCCGCCGAAACCGAACACCGTGCTCATCATGTGCTTGGGCGTGTAGTCCATCACCAGGCTCCAGATGTTCGCCGTCCACGCCTGGTGCGCACCGATGGCCAGAGAGATCGCAGCGACTGCAACCCACAGATTGGCTGAACCGGCCGCCATGACCACGCCGATGATGCAGCAGGCGAACAGCAACATCGACAGCAGCCGCGCCTTGATCGAGTTCATGCCGCGACCGATCAGGAACGAAGACAGAATCCCGCCGCCGACGCTGCCGAAGTCAGCCGTGACGTAGATGATGATCAGCGGAATACCCATCTGGGTGACGTTGATGCCCAGGTTGTATTGCTGATTGAGAAACGGTGGCAGCCAGTACAGGTAGAACCAGAACACCGGCGCGGTCAGCGCATAAGCGATGGCGAAGGCCCAAGTGCCGCGCATGCGCAGGATTCTCGAGAACGGCACGCGAGCCTGTTCCGGTTCGACTTCCTGCTGGATGTAGTCCAGTTCGGACTGTTTAACGCTCGGGTGATCTTCCGGGTTGAAGTACTTCAAACCCCAGAACAGCAACCAGATGCCGCCCAGTGCCGCCATGCACAGGAACGCCGCTTGCCAGCCCCAGACGTGCAGAACCAGTGGCAGCAGCATCGGTGTGAACATCGCGCCGACGTTGGTGCCGGCGTTGAAAATGCCGGTGGCGACCGCACGTTCGCCGGCCGGGAACCACAGGCGTGTGGTTTTCACGCAGGCCGGGTAGTTCGCCGCTTCGGTCAGACCGAGAATAAATCGGCAGACCATAAAGCCGACCGCCGATGTCGCCAGGCCGTGAGCACCGGTGGCCAGGCTCCACAGCAGCACGGCGCAGAAGAACACGCGTTTGACGCCGACCCGGTCGATCAAGCGACCTTGCAGAACGAAACCGATCGCGTAGCCGACCTGAAACCAGAAGTTGATGTTGGCGTAATCCATCGCCGTCCAGCTCATTTCCTTGGCGAGGATGGGTTGCATGACGCCGAGGGCGGCGCGGTCGATGTAGTTCAGGGTAGTGGCGAAAAACACCAGCGCCAGCATGCCCCAACGGGTTTTGCCGACAGCCATGGCGCCGCGGATCTTGTCGCCGATGCCACCCGTGGCAGTGCTCATGGCCGGAGCCATGCGGGAAGTCTGTGAAGGAATCATGTGTTCCACCCGTTTTTGGATTTGTTATTTGGTGTGCTTGTTACTTGCACGCTGCGACCGGTGGTTCAGATCCGGACTCAATGTGCGGTCGATGTTGGGCAGTGGACGAAAAATCGTCAATTCGCCAAACCGCCATTGTGTTCGATAATCGCACGCAAAACTAACCGGGTAGTACACTTTAAATTGCTGCCGCGATCGATGCAGCCAATAATTTCCCTACTATAAAAACCATCCCATGTAGGAGCTGCCGAAGGCTGCGATCTGTTGATTCTGTTTTCACGAAGAAAGATCAAACGATCGCA